>JANMWU010000575.1:0-4699 GCA_031380785.1 Gemmatimonadaceae bacterium | reverse complement strand
GCCAGAAGTCCAAACATCTCTGGTGTCCCTCCAGGGACTGAAACGAGCACTCGCAGGACTACGGGGGGCGGAGTTCGGATGTTTCGGGGGACGATCAAGGGGACAGAGCTCTTGATCGGCGTTCGAATGCTTCGTTTCAAGGGGACAGCGATCTTGAACAGTTCAAGAGCTCTGTCCCCTTGATTCGATCAAGAGCTCTGTCCCCTTGATCGTCCCCCGAAACATCCGAACTCCGCCCCCCGTAGTCCTGCGAGTGCTCGTTTCAGTCCCTGGAGGGACACCAGAGATGTTTGGACTTCTGGCTTATGCCGCCAGCATTGCGGTCGCTTTCGTTGGATACACTCAGGCCCGCAAGTTCATGCGTGAGCGGCTGCGTTTCGTCACCGCCGCCCAGTCCGGCTGGGCGCCGATTCTGGCCGGCGGCGGCGCGATGCTCGTCGCCGCGCCCGTGGTTGCGCTCCTGCCACTCATCGGAGCCGGCACCGCCATCGCGTTCGGAGTGAGCGTCGGCTTTGGCGTCTTCAACGGGCAGCGCGACATCCGCCGCACGCTGCCGCCGGGGTACTGAGCGGCGTCATACCTTGCGGCATGGATCGCCGCGAATTTATCCGTACGGCATCGATCGGGTCGGTGATGATGCGCATGGGATCGAGCCCCACGCGCTCGATCGCCGACCCGATTTTGATTCCTCGCCCCAGCGCTGCACAGCTGGCCTGGCAGCGCGACGAACTCGCGATGTTCATCCACTTTGGCATGAACACGTTTACCGATCGCGAGTGGGGTGACGGCACCGAAGATCCTCAGCGCTTCAATCCTGCAGCACTCGACGCGAGGCAATGGGCCCGCACCGCACGCGCGGCGGGATTTCGCAGCATGATCCTCACGGCCAAGCATCACGACGGCTTCTGCCTCTGGCCGACACGCACCACCGCACACAGTGTGGCGGCGAGCCCATTCCGCGGTGGACACGGTGATGTTGTGCGCGAGTTCGTGGAGGCCTGTCGCGCCGAAGGGCTCAAGCCCGGCCTCTATCTCTCGCCGTGGGATCGGCACGAGCCGCGGTACGGTGACTCGCCCGCATACAACGATTTCTACAGCGCGCAGCTGACCGAACTGCTCACGCAATACGGCGTCATCCACGAAGTCTGGTTCGATGGCGCCAATGGCGAAGGGCCAGACGGACGACGGCAGCAGTACGATTGGCCGCGCACATGGAGCACGGTGCGCCGGCTGCAGCCGCAGGCGGTGATGTTCTCCGATGCAGGGCCCGATGTGCGCTGGATCGGCAACGAACGCGGCGCCGCCGGCGAGACCAACTGGTCAACCGTGAAGCCGGAGATCGTCACGGTACCGGGCATGAGTGGCGACGACGTCATGCGCTCCCTGCAGCACGGCGATCGCGACGGCACCGTCTGGCGTCCCGGCGAAACGGACGTGTCGATCCGGCCGGGCTGGTTCCATCATCCGGCCGAAGACGCAAAGGTTCGAACTCCGGCAGACCTGGTGTCGCTGTTTGAATCGTCTGTTGGACGCAACTCGAAACTATTATTGAACGTCCCGCCCACCCGCGACGGCCGGCTGCACAGCACCGACATCGCCAGCCTGATGGGCCTGCGCTCCGCGCTCGATGCGCAGTTCGCGCACGATCTCGCCCAGGGCGCAGAACGCCGCTTCAATGTCACGAATCCGAAGCACGCCGAGCTCGCGCTCGCGTTGCAGCACGAAGCCACGGTCGGATTGATCGATCTGCGCGAAGATGTCGGCCACGGGCAGCGCGTTGCGGGGTACGCGATCGAGTCGCACGCCGGGATAGCATGGCAGGAACTCGCGCGCGGCACGACCATCGGCTGTCGTCGGCTGATACGCGTCTCACCAACGCGATGCCGGCGACTCCGTCTTGTCATCAACGATGCGGTCGCGGCACCCGTTAGCGTGTCCATGAAGTGCTACGCCGTCGTATGATCGGATCGTCAGTGCCGTGATGACCGGTGCGACAGGCGTGATGAAATGCGCTCGATCTGTAACAGCACGCCGTGGCTTCACACACGATCCCACAACACGATCCCACAACACGATGTCGCACGTCTTGCACACACAACCCTCATTGCGCGACAGTTGGAGCGCCGATCTTCCGGCATCACTGGTGGTGGTGCTGGTGGCACTGCCGCTCTGCCTCGGTATTGCGCTCGCATCCGGCGCCCCACTCTCGTCGGGCATCGTGGCGGGCGTGATTGGTGGCATCGTGGTCGGTCTGCTGTCGAATTCGCAACTGATGGTGAGCGGCCCCGCCGCCGGTCTGACTGCGATTGTGTTTGCGGGCATCTCGACGCTCGGATCATTCGAAGCGTTTCTGGCGGCGGTGCTGATCGGTGGCGTGCTCCAGATCGCACTGAGCCTGCTGCGCGCCGGCGTGATCGGCTACTACATCCCGAGCGCAGTGATCAAAGGAATGCTGGCGGCGATCGGTATCATCCTGATCCTGAAACAGATTCCTCACGCGGTCGGCTTTGATGCCGACTTTGAAGGCGACGAATCGTTCATGCAGAGCAATGCATCGAACACCTTCTCCGCGCTCACCGATCTCATTCAGCACATTCAGGTCGGCGCCGTGCTCATCGCGCTGGTGTCGCTGCTGATTCTGGTGGTCTGGAGTCGCCCGGCTCTCAGGAAGCTGAAGCTTGTGCCAGCGCCATTGTTGGTCGTGCTGCTTGGCATCGGGCTCAATGGCGCATTCGCGCGCTGGTGGCCTGAGCTCGTTGTCCGCTCCACACATCTCGTCAGTCTGCCGGTCGCCACGCGACCTGCCGACTGGCTGGGTTTCTTCACGCTGCCGGATTTCACGGCGTTGGCCTCGCTCGCCACCTGGCGCCTTGGCGTCACACTCGCGATTGTCGCCAGCCTCGAGACGCTGCTCAGTCTGGAGGCCACTGATAAGATGGATCCCTTCAAGCGCGAGTCGGACACGAATCGTGAACTGCTGGCACAAGGCATCGGCAATACGCTGGCGGGGCTGATCGGTGGACTGCCGGTGACGGGCGTGGTGGTGCGCAGTGCCGCCAACATCGATGCCGGCGCCCGTACGCGCTGGTCGGCGATCGTGCACGGCGTGCTGCTGCTTGGCTTCGTGCTGGCGATTCCGACCGTCCTCAATCTGATTCCGCTCTCGGCCCTTGCGGCGATGCTGCTGTACACCGGCTTCAAGCTGGCGTCGCCAGCGCTCTTCCGCACGTCGTGGTCGCTCGGTTGGTCGCAATTTATTCCATTTGTGGTGACGGTGGTGGCAATCGTGATGACTGACCTGCTGGTAGGCATCGCGGTCGGGCTCGCGATCGCGGCCTTTTTCATCCTCGCGCAATACCTGCGGCAGCCGGCGCTCAGGCAGGTCAGCGCGAACGGTGCCGTTCTGACGCGCTTTCAGTTGCCGGATCAGGCGACGTTTCTGAGCAAGGCGAACATCGAACGCACCCTGAGCGATCTGCCCGACGGCAGCCGTATCGAGATCGACGGCAGCAACACCTCGCGCTTCGATTACGACGTGCTGGAGCAGCTGCATGAATTCACCGAGACCGCCAGGCTGCGCGGCATCGACTACCGGCTGGTGAACATCCCCGCCGCGCCTGTAACTCCCACCCATTCGCACTGATCGATGGAAAACTATCAACGGCTGTTCGCCAACAATCGCGCCTGGGCGAAGAGCGTCCGCGCGACGGATCCCGGCTACTTCGAGCGCCGCGCGGCGACGCAGGAACCACACTTCTTCTTCATTGGCTGCTGCGATTCACGGGTGCCGGCCGAGATGCTCACCGGATCGAAGCCGGGCGAAATTTTCACCCATCGCAACATCGCCAATCAGGCCCATCCGAATGACCTGAGCATGCTCGCGGCGCTGGAGTACGCGGTCGAGTTTCTCGATGTGAAGCATGTGCTGGTCTGCGGTCACTACGGCTGCGGCGGCGTGAAGGCGGCCATGCTGCCGCAGGGACATGGCGTCGTTGATCACTGGCTGCATGTCGTGCGCGATGTGTACCGCTGGAACGCAGACGAATTGGCGGCGCTGGCGGACGACGAGGCGCGCACACATCGCCTCGTGGAGCTGAACGTGATCGAGCAGGTCTTTCAGCTGTCACGCACGCCGGTGGTGCAGCGTTCGTGGGCGAAGGGTCGGCGTCCGATTCTGCATGGCCTCGTGTACGACATTCACGACGGCATGCTGAAGGAGCTGGTGACAGGGCTCGATGGCGAGGACCGCGCGCGTCAGCTGCGATCGCAGGTTACCGGCCCCGTGTCGGCCGAAAATCCGCGGACGCGCACCGGAGATCATCCCGCCGTGAAAACATAATCGCGTGCGCGCCGTCAGCGCATCCGTGAAGATCAGGCGCTGCTGCGGCACCACCTCCAGAAGGCAGCCGTTGTTCGGAAACTCCTGCCCCTCGGATGAGCGCATCATCGTGAAGAACTCGCCACCCGGCCGCAGATCGATCCGGCATTCAGACACCGTCCACGGTCTCGGACAGTCGGCTCGGATCAGCTGCCGTATGGCAGAATCGAAGCGATCATGTTGGTGCGATTCGCAAGATTCCAGAGCGCCTGAGCGCGTGCCGCGGTCACGGCCGGCGCCGTCCAGTCGGGCACCCTGACGAACCACGCCGCGAATAACCCGCCGCCGCCTTCCACGATGCCGAGATCCTTCAGCGAAATC
>JANMWU010000531.1:0-8966 GCA_031380785.1 Gemmatimonadaceae bacterium | reverse complement strand
GGCGTTGGCGTGCCGCAGCTCACCGCGATTTTCGATGCCATTGAAGGTGCCGGCGACGTGCCGGTCATTGCCGACGGCGGCATCAAGTATTCCGGCGATATCGTGAAAGCACTCGGTGCCGGAGCGTCGAGCGTGATGATGGGATCGATGCTGGCCGGCACCGAGGAAAGTCCGGGCGAGACGATTCTGCTGGAAGGGCGCCGCTTCAAGACCATCCGCGGAATGGGGTCACTCTCGGCCATGCAGGACGGCAGCGCCGATCGCTACTTCCAGGATGGCGAGATGAGCGAACGGAAGCTGGTACCGGAGGGAATCGAGGGCCGGGTGCCGTACAAGGGACCGGTTTCCGAAGTGCTGTTCCAGATGGTCGGTGGGCTGCGCAGTGGCATGGGATACGTCGGTTGCGCCACGATCGATGCGCTGCGGACGGAGAGCCAGTTCGTGCGAATCACCTCGGCAGGCCTGCGTGAGAGCCACCCCCACGACGTGACAATCACCCGCGAGTCGCCGAACTATCACAAGTGAAGGAACAGTCAGATCGCTTTCACGTGATTGACTTTCCGGCCTCGGCCGTGTGAGTTTGCGCGGGTTACGCCCTGTCCGGGAGAGCTGGCCGTTCCCTGACCTGGCACCCTCAGTCAAGTTGTCCGACCCAGCCAGGGAGATCCCGCATGGGACTTTGGTCACGTAAGAGCGTCACGGACCTGCAGGCGGAAGCCTCGGTCGAGAACGAGCATTCGCTCAAACGAACACTGGGCGCGCTCAATCTCACACTGCTTGGCATCGGCGCGATCATCGGCGCCGGCATCTTCGTTCTGACGGGCAGCGCCGCCGCGCAATACGCCGGCCCCGGCGTCGTCTTCTCCTTCATCATCGCCGGCTTCGGCTGTCTGTTCGCCGGACTGTGCTACGCCGAATTCGCGGCCATGATTCCGGTCGCGGGCAGCGCGTACACGTATGCCTACGCGACCATGGGCGAGCTGATGGCGTGGATCATCGGCTGGGACCTGATGCTCGAGTATCTGTTCGGCGCGGCGACGGTGGCGGTCGGCTGGTCCGGCTACTTCGTCGCTTTCCTGCACAAAATCGGTGTTCAGCTGCCGGTGCAGTACGCCGAGGCCCCGTTTGCGGTGGTCGGGACGCACACTCTGGTGCCGGCGCAGTTCTGCGTCGATCCAACGACCGGACAGAAGGTGCTGGACGCGGCCGGAAAAGTGATGGACGTGCTGAAATGCGCGGCACCAAACAACGTGGTGCACGGCGTGATGAACCTGCCGGCGGTTTTGCTGCTGGTGCTGGTGTCCACGTTGCTTGTGATCGGCATCAAGGAGTCAACACGGTTCAACAACATCATCGTCGTCGTGAAGGTGACGATCGTGCTGCTGGTGATCGGGTTCGGCTTCAGGTACATCGACACCGCAAACTGGCGCCCGTTCATTCCGCCAAACACGGGTGAGTTCGGCGCCTTCGGCTGGAGCGGTGTGCTGCGCGCGTCGGGCGTGGTGTTCTTCGCCTACATCGGATTCGACGCCGTGTCGACGGCCGCCGGTGAAGCGAAGAATCCGCAGAAGGACATGCCAATCGGCATGCTGTTATCGCTCGCGATCTGCACGGTGCTCTACATCGCCATGTCACTGACGATCACCGGCATGGTCAGCTACAAAGACCTGAACGTGCCGCATCCGATCGACATTGCAGTGTCGCGTTACCAGGCGCTGTCGTGGCTCGCGTACTTCGTTGACATCGGTGCCATTGCCGGCCTCGCGTCGGTGGTGCTGGTGATGCTCTTCGGTCAGACCCGCGTGTTCTATTCGATGGCGCGGGATGGACTGCTGCCGAGGGTTTTCGGCGTCGTGCATCCGAAGTTCCGCACGCCGCACATCACCACCATCATCTGCGGCCTGCTATCGATCTCAGTCGCCGGCCTCCTGCCAGTCGGCCTGCTCGGTGAGCTGGTCTCCATCGGCACGCTGCTGGCGTTCGTGCTGGTGTCCATCGGCATCATCGTGCTGCGCAGCAAGCAGCCGAACCTGCCGCGCCCGTTCAAAACGCCGTTGGTGCCGCTGGTGCCGATTCTCGGCATCCTGATCTGCGGCATCCAGATCCTCGGCCTGCCGATGGACACCAAAATGCGTCTCGTCATCTGGCTCGCGATCGGGTTCGTGGTGTACTTCGGATACAGCAAGTCCCACTCGAAGCTCGGGCGGGCTGAAGCCGGACTTCCAGCTGGGGATTGAGCACCGAATTCCCTGAGTTTCAGGCGGCGCCCGGACCACCCGGGCGCCGCATTTTCATAGACAACACCTGTAAAGACATGTTCGACCTTCTCGCCGTTCCCGACGATCGCATTCTCGCCATCCGCACCCTGGCATCAGGGCTCACGTCCGGGATGACGGTTGCACTGTCAACGCACGTCAACTGTGATGGTGATGGGTGCGGGTCCGAAGCGGCGCTGGCACGATTGCTGGTGCAGCAGGGCATTCACTGCCGCATTGTGAATCCGACGGTGTGGCCGACAATGTTTCGCTTTCTGCTCGGTGGACCGGTGCAGGACTTCAGCGAGCAGGGCGCGGCCGCATTGCGCGATCCGGCGGTCGATGCGCTGCTGGTGGTGGACATCAGTGATGTGAAGCGACTCGGCAACCTTTCCGACACGGTGCGCGAGCTGAAGGTGCCGCGCTTCTGCATCGATCATCACATCCCGAGTGACGAACCGCCGGCGCCGGTGATCGTGGCTGATACCCGCGCCAGTGCCACCGGTGAGCTGGTATTCGACGTGGCGCAGGTGCTTGGTCTCACGATCGACGTCGAAACGGCGACCGCACTCTACATCGCGATTCTCACCGACACCGGCGGATTCCGCTTCAGCAACACCACACCGCGCGTGCACGCCATCGCGGCGCAGTTGCTGGCGCGCGGCGTGGATCCGGAGCTGATGTACCGCCGCGTGTACGCATCGCAGAGTCCTGGGCGTGTACGGCTGCTGGCCGAGGCCTTGCAATCGCTCGGTGTTGAGGAAGGGATAGGCCTGAGCTGGCTCTCACTCACCGCCGGCGCCAAGGAGCGCTATCACGTGACGAGTGAAGAGATGGATGGCATTGTCGAACATCCGCGCTCCATTGCCGGAACGCGGCTGGCCATCTTTTTCCGCGACCTCGGGCACAATCGCGTCAAGATCAGTTTCCGCAGCTCAGGCAACGTGGATGTGAATGCGCTCGCGCGGCAGTTCGATGGTGGCGGACATGCGAAGGCGAGCGGCGCGCTGGTGCAGGGGTCGCTGCGCGACGTCGAGACGCGCGTACTGAGCGCCGCGCGCGATGCACTGTCCGCCACCCCACCGGATTATGCGCCACCCGTGCCGCACGCGAGCGGCGCGGTGATGGAGTGAGGCTCCTGCGGCCATGAGCGAATTTGCCGCTGCACTGTTGCTGGCGCTGATTGCGCTCGGCAGTGCGGGGTACTGCGCCTGGTTGTTCTCGCGATTTCGTAAACCGTATTACGCGTGGTGGTCAGCGAGCTGGCTGCTGTATGCGGTGCGCGTCGGCGTCATCATCGGATTCCTGCACACGCAGCAGAGTGGCTGGCTGTTCTGGCATCAGGTACTCACCGGTTGGACCGCACTCGGATTTCTCGCCGCGGGACTGAGCTTCGCACGCGGACTCAAGTGGACGCCGAAACTGGCGCTGGCCGCGCTCTTTCCGGTTGTGTGGAGCTACATCGCGATCTTCACAATGCAGAATTTTTTGCTGGCGGTGGTGCCGGCGATCGTGTTTCTCAGTGCCGCGACACTGGTCACGGGCATCAGCTTTGCTCGACACGCGCAACGCACCGGTTCACCGGGCGCGTGGACGCTGGCGGGCGCATTCACGCTGTGGGCCGTGCATCATCTCGACTATCCGCTTTTGCGCGCGCGCGGCGCGTGGGTGCCGTGGGGATACTATCTCGACATCCTGTTCATTCTGGCGGTGGTAGCGGGCATCGGACTGCTGGTGATCGACGATCTCCGGCGCGGCCTGGAAGCGCTGTCGCGACTGTCGGCCGATGTGCAGGCCAGCGCGCGTGGCGACGCGGTGATCACGGCACTGCTCGAGCGTCCGCTGCGTTTGCGTGGTGTGAGCGGCACCGCGTTGTATCTGGTACGTGATGGCAGCGTGACTGACGGCGCCGGGAAAGCGCAGGCGTGGAAAGGCGCGGCGTTGCCGCCGCCGGTGGCAGATGTCGTGGCGACGGCAGTGCGCGAAGGCCGCAGCGCCAGTGCCGCGATTCCGCCACGCAGTGGTGATGAACGTTTCGTCGCCGCGCTGCCGATCTATCGCGATACGACTGTCAGTCACGTGCTGATTCTTACCGGTGCCGTGCGCGATCCGTTCAGCGCGCTGGACGAGGACTTTCTGCGCGCGCTCGGCCGACAGGTTGGCTCCGCGTTGCAGCAGGCCGAACTCACCTCGCAGCTCGAAGAACGAACGGAAGATCTGGCACGGCTGTCAGCGCGGCTGGTGGAACAGCACGAAGATGAACGCAAACGACTGGCGCGCGAGCTGCACGACGAAACCGGGCAGCTGTTCAGCGCGATGCGAATGGAGGTCGGCGCACTGGAACAGGTGAGCGGCGCCGGTGACGTGGCGGCCCGGATGGACGCGCTGGTCAGTGCCGGTCTGTCGAGTCTGCGCCGCGTGACTGCCGCGCTCCGTCCGTCGCTGCTCGATGATCTGGGCCTTTTGAGCGCCGTCCGTTCGCTGGTCGCCCAGGTGTCGCGCGAAGGGCAGGTGCGGGCGGAGCTGGTGGCAGCTGACAGCATGACGGCCTTGCCACGGGAGCGCGAACTGGCGCTGTTTCGTGCGGCACAGGAAGGGATCACGAACGTGCTGCGCCACGCACGGGCGACGCGGCTTGTGATTACGATCGATGTCGGTGAGCACGAAGTTTGTCTCACAGTGGACGATGATGGGATCGGACCGCCGACGCGCGCGCATCTCGCGGAGCAGGAACGCGGAGGACACGTGGGACTGGTGGGCATGCGGGAACGACTGGTGGCCCTCGGCGGACGCGTCAGTCTCGATGCGTCGCCGCTTGGCGGCTCACGGCTGTCGGTCACGATGAGCGCGAATCAGTCGGCGCCGGCCGTGGCATCGTGAGCGCGCCGCCGCCGCTGCGCGTGTTGGTGGTGGACGATCATCCGATCGTGCGTGAAGGCGTGCGCCGGATCCTCGAATCGGCGCCCGACATGCAGGTGGTGGGCGAGGCCAACGATGGTGCAAGCGCGCTGGCGCTGGCGGCGCGATTGCTGCCCGATGCCGCCGTGGTGGATGTCGGGCTGCCCGACATGTCCGGACTCGCACTCGTGCGCCTGCTCAAGGAACAGCGTGGCGACCTCACGGTGGTGATGCTGAGCATGTACGACGACGCCGAGTACGCGCGCGAGAGCCGACTGGCCGGTGCGAGTGCATATGTCGTGAAGGACAGCGCCGCCACCATGCTGGCAACGCAGCTGCGACTCGCGGTTGGCCCGCGCGGCGGCGATGTGCGGCCGGATGCGCCGATTGGTCCCACGCCGTGGGAGCGCATCTCACAGCTCACGCCGCGTGAATGCGATGTCCTTCGCGGAATCGCATCCGGTCAAACCAACAAGGCCATCGCGGCTGCGCACGGGATCAGCCCGCGCACCGTCGAGACGCATCGCGAGCGACTGATGCGGAAGCTGAGTGTGAGCACCGTCGCCGGGTTGACGGCGCTGGCGCTCGAGACGGGAATGCTGACGGCGCCCGACCGGTAGCCACCAGTCGAGCGCCGCACCAACGTCAGTACTGGGCGCTCCGATCAGATATCGATCGACAGACCGCCGGTGGCTTCCTTCTTCAGGTCCTTCTTGGCTTCGCTGGAGTCGATTGCGCGCAGGTTCGGCCGTGCTTCGCGGGTGCCGACCATCAGCATGCCATCGGCCGTGTCCTTGCCGCCGGCAGCGCGCGCCATGCCCTGGCTCTTCAGCACCTTGCCCATAGACAGACCCAACCAGACGAACAGCGTCGAGAGCAGGACGCCCACCAGGCCGGCGCGCATGGCCACCTTGAGGAAATTCGGCTTGACGTTCTGCGGCAGCTGAGCGCCGATCTGCACCGAGTCGAGCGCGAACCCGAGCAACAGGCCAAGCGTCGCCAGCCCGAGCAGCAGCGTGATCCAGCGCAGCGCCTGCATGGTCTTGCGGTCGTTGTTCATGATCGCGGCGGTATAAATCAGCGCCTGCGGGAGAACGGTGGCGATCAGTGCGTCCATCACCAGTCCGGTTGCGCCGACCCGCCAGTTGAGTTCGGCGAACTTGAACGGCCAGACCTGAATGGTGAACTGAGCGAAATAGTTGATTATCAGCGCCGCAGCCGCGAAGTACATCACGCTGCCGAGCAGACGGAGCTGAGTTGTCGAAAGGTTCATGCGAGCCTCGAGAAGATGCCGGTCGGGTCACTCCAGCGGCGGAGTGATCCGGTGGTCGGCGGGCGGGAATAGTCTCGCGTGCGCAGGGTAGGGGCGCAAGCGACAACCGGCATCCTGCAGATCAAACGTTTCGGTAAGCGAACGCCTTGCAATGGGTTGGCGGATCCTTGTTACACCGGAATCCGCAGTCAGGACGACCCTTTCGCGCCCGCGCAACACTTACTCAACAGGCTAGATTGACACGATTCATGCCAGCGCAGGACCGATCGCCCGCCCGCTGATCGTCCATGCCGCCCCGCGCCCGTCTCAGACTTTCGCGCCCGCTCCCGTGTCGTTGACGCAGCAGATCACAACCGCTCTCAGCAGCGTGAAAAACACGCGTCTCGACACCGATGTCATGACGGCCGGGATGGTGCAGGACATCGCAACCACCGTGGACGGCAAGGTGCAGTTCACGCTGCTGCTGGACAGCAGAGACGACGCTTCCCTCGTGCGCGACGTCCGGCTGGCCGTGGTCGGCCTGAGCGGCGTGACCGACGTGAAAGTCAATGTGCGAGATCCGCGCCAGCAGGCTCCGACGCAGGCACGTCCGGGACGTGCGCTGCCGATGGCTCCCGAGGCCGCACCGGCCCCGACCGCTCGAGTTGCCGCGCCGACGCCGGTCGCCTTGCCGAACCTCGGCCGCATTCTCGCAGTCAGCTCCGGCAAAGGCGGCGTAGGCAAGAGTACGGTCAGCGTGAACCTCGCCATCGCGCTCACACAGCTCGGCTACCGCGTCGGCCTGATGGATGCCGATATCTACGGGCCGAATATTCCGCTCATGATGGGTCTGGATCAGCAGCCGGAAGTGAACAAGGCGGCGAAGATCATCCCCCTCGAAGCGTACGGCGTGAAACTGATCTCGCTGGGCCTCCTGATCGAGAAGGATCAGCCGGCGATCTGGCGCGGCCCGATCGTGATGAAGCTGATCGGCCAGTTTCTGAAAGACGTCGAGTGGGGACAGCTCGACTACTTCATTGTGGACATGCCGCCAGGCACCGGCGACGCTCAGCTGTCACTGGTGCAGACCACGCTGGTGAGCGCCGCGCTGATCATCACCACACCGCAACAGGTCTCCACCGGCGACGCGCTGCGCGGTGTGAAGATGTTCGAGCGGGTCGCCGTGCCGGTACTCGGAATTGTCGAGAACATGAGCTGGTTCGAGAATCCGGAGACCGGCAAGCCGATTGCGATGTTCGGCAGCGGCGGCGGTCAGCGGCTTGCAACGCTGGTTGGTCTTGATCTGCTGGCGCAGATCCCGATCGATCCGCGCATCGCCGAGGGCGGTGATACGGGGCGTCCGCTGATTGCCGTGGAGCCGACGGCGCCAGCGTCGAGAGTGATGACGGCACTCGCCGCGCGGGTCGTCAGTGGCATGGACGCCATAGCCGCGCGGGTGTGAGCACCGCCGCCGCGCGCAGCGGTGGCGCCGATGTAAACCTGTCCGAAGACGCGCTGCTGAGTGTCGTGATACGCGTGGGAGTGCCGGCAGTGGCAAGTGCGTTGCTGCTCACGGCGTTCATCTCACTCGATGCGGCGTGGGTGGGACACTTCGTGGGCGGCGCGGGTCTGGCGGCGGTGAGCACTTCGATCTTCTGGATCTGGATGCTCGTCTCGATCGCCGAGATGGTGAGCGTCGGACTGACGGCAGTCGCGGCCCGTCGACATGGTGAACGACGTGATGACGAAGCGGCGCGCGCCGTCGGCGATGCGCTGACATTCACCTTCGGCCTCGGCGTGATCTGCGCCGCGGCCGGATTGCTGGTGCTGCCGCATCTTTTTGCGCTGATGGAAACGCCGCCCGAGGTCACGGTGCTGGGCGTGCGCTACCTCGGCACGTATCTGGCGGGCTCGCCGCTGATTTTCGGATACTTCGTGGTGGACGCCGCATTTCGCGCCGCGGGCAACACCAGGCTGCCATTCATCATGCTGCTCTGCGCGACGATCGTGGCGGCGATTCTCGATCCGATCCTGATCATCGGGTGGGGACCGTTTCCATCGCTCGGTATCCGGGGCGCCGCGCTGGCGACGCTGTTCGTGCGCGGCGGCATGTGCGTGATCGGGGTCGGTATGCTGCGGCATCGCCGGCTGGTGGTGTTCGGCGCGCTGGATTGGTCGCGTATCGCCACGATAGCGCGGGTTGGGCTGCCGACGGCACTCACCGGGGTGATTTTCTCGCTGATTTACGTCGTCATGACACGCACGACTCAGCAGTTCGGAACACCGGCACTGGCGGCGCTGGGTCTGGGCCACCGCGTCGAAAGCTGGATGTACATGGTGGGCGTTGGATTCGGAGCCGCGGCAGCGGCCATCGTCGGTCAGAATCTTGGCGCCGGGCAGCCGGATCGCGCGGCGCGCGCTGGGTGGCTGACGCTGGCACTGACCGGAGTGCCAGGCGTGCTCTCGTGCGCGGCATTGTTCTTCTTCCCGACGACATTGGCGGGACTCTTTTCCACCGATTACGCAGTGGTGGAAGAAGCCACGCGGTATCTGCGCGCCGC
>JANMWU010000525.1:0-6222 GCA_031380785.1 Gemmatimonadaceae bacterium | reverse complement strand
TTGTTGAGGAAGGCGTTGCAGGATTTGCGGACGATTGCGTAGAGAGTTCTGCAATCGCGGGTGAAGGTGAGCGGGGCGCAAGTCGAGGAATCGGCTTGCGCCCCGCGCTGTTTTGATCCGTTTCAAGGGGTCAGAGATCTTGAAACGTTGAAATGGGCGAGTGGTGAGCGTTCTTTTGGTTCGCTTCGGGCGGCGGGCGACTTGATTTGCGTGCTTTTGTTTCGTTTCGATGCGTTTCAAGGCGTTTCAAGGGGTCAGAGATCTTGATCGAGATCTTGATCCGGATCAAGATCTCGACCCCTTGAAATAGTGTCAGGTGTGGCACCATTTGACGATCGTGAAGGTGAATATGGCCGCGCGGTTTGCACGCGAGTTTGAGGCGTGTCGCTCGATCAACGATGCGCGGTAACGCCACTTCGATCGGCGCAGCTGCTGCTGCAATGCGTTTGACCTTCGCGGTACCGCGACGACGCGGAACATCGCGCTATTCTGCGCGGCACTATCACGGACCTGACGTCGTCGCGCGCCAACATTGCTGATGCGAAGCTCGCCTTGCTTGCAAATGGTCGGCGGCGGAGTACCGAGGCTGCGTCTCTGCTGCAGTGCGACTGACGAAACGCGTTCCTGCTCACCGTGCTCTGGTCGCACGCTCCGCAGAAAACAGCGCCAGGCCGCTCGCGCTCTGACGCGATTTCCAGAAGCGACTCGACGGGGCCTGGTCGACGCTACTTCAGGCACAGTCATCCCTCTTGACAGCGCGAATGCCCCGTCATACTATCTATTACACATATAGTAGCTGACACTATGCGCACACCCCTCACGCGACGCGAACTCGACCTCATGTCGGTGATCTGGGCACTCGGCTCCGCCACCGTGGCTGAGGTGAAGCTCGGACTCACCGACGACCTCGCGTATCCCACGGTCCTCACAATCTTGCGAACGCTCGAGTCGAAAGGGCACGTCAGACACACCACCAACGGGAAAGCCTTTCGCTATTTCGCGCGGACCAAGAGCGCAGAGGCGGGGAGCAGTGCGCTCGCGCGGGTGCTCGACAAGGTCTATCGCGGCTCGCGGGAGCTGCTCATCGCAGGTCTGCTCAGTGACACGGATGTTGACGCCGATGAGCTGAGACGCTTGCGCAAGCTCGTTGACGAGCGATTGAAGGAGGTTGACTCATGATCGTGCAAGTGATGGTGTCGTCTCTGCTCGTCGGCGTCATTTGTGCACTCGGCGCGGCGATGGCGGAGTGGACGCTGTCGCTGCGACGCGAGCTCCCGGTACGCTGGGTCTGGGTGGCGGCGATGTTGACGTCGGTGACGATGCCGCTGGCGCGAGCGAGCTTCGCGGCCCAGCCGAGCGGAGAACGCACTGCAGTCGCGCCGGTGCCTTCGAGCGCTCCCCGGATGTCAGGTACTCCTGATAATCGTGCGGATCGCAGCGCACCCGAGACGAATGCGCGGCCGCAGGATGTCACGCGCCCCGCTGGAATCAGAGCAGCCGGGGCTCGTACCGCGCTGACTCTGGCGCTGACAATTCCGGAAATTTCGCAGCGCGCGTCGATGCTGATCGCCGCCGCCTGGTTCGGTACATCACTCGCTCTTTGCATTGCGGTATTCTGGTCGTTCCGTCGCCTCGCGCGGGAGCGCAAGAGCTGGAAGTGCGTGACGTTGCACGATACTCAAGTGCTGGTGTCAGATGGATTCGGCCCGGCGCTGATCGGCTTGCTGCGTCCCGAAATTGTGTTGCCACCGTGGGTGTTGACGCTTGATGCTGCAGGAGCCAGGACAATTCTGGCGCACGAGCTTGAACATCGTCGCGCTGGCGATTCGCGATTGCTCGCTGGCGCACTGATGCTAGGCATCGCCATGCCATGGAATCCACTGCTGTGGTGGATGACAGCGCGGTTGGTTCGTGCGGTCGAATTCGATTGTGATTCACGCGTTGTCGCGCAAGGCATCAACACCGCCACGTATGCCGATCTTCTACTTGGAGCGTGGCAGCACGGCATGGCCAACCGGCGCATCGCGTTCTCCGCGGCATTTGCGGAGCGACGCTCCAGGCTTGGTCAACGCGTGACCCACTTGCTGCGGCCGGAACCGCGGGGGAAGATCATGAAGACACTCTCTGGTGCAACCATCGTCCTCCTGCTGGTCGCGTTGACCGTTGCAGCGCCGACGCCTCAGGTTGCGCAGTCAGTTGCGACGCCAGCACCAAAGTCGTTGCAGCCAATGGGGCCGTTGCATCTTCTCGTGGAAGATGGTGTCGCTCGCGTCGACTTGAATTCGGAGGAGATGCGGGGTGTGGAAATCAGATCGCGCTTGGGCTCGGGAGCTGCAGAAATTGTCATTTATGATTTGCTCGACTCCGTGAACGCGCGCAGGCTCTTTGGAAACCTTGGCGCTCACGGGGCAGATTTGTGGTGGACCAAGGGTTATGTCGATCGTGTCGGGCCACAGCTTCCCTTTCATCAGATGCTGGCTCAGAGGATAATGGCCTTAATGAACGAGAAGAAGTCCTTCGATGTGCAATTAGACACGAAATCCGTGGAGGAGCTGGCGCAGCAGGAGACGACTCGACTGATGTCGGGACTGGACGTGACTTCTGCGCAACGCCTGGAGGCAGATCGCATCGTACTGCAATCTGTGATTGCGCTTTACGCCGTCGGGCGGCAGCCACCGCTCGTCGCCCAGCCGCGGCAGTTTGCGATCACGAACAGCCGTGATTCGGCGCTACGGATCATGCTCAGCGATAAGACGCAACTTGTCAGGTTCAACCAGATCGTATCCGACGAAAGGCGCTTTCTCGTCGCAACCGGCGCTCGGGAGATTGCGGACAAGCTGGTGCGCGCAAATTACTTTGGCGATAATCTGCCGGTGTCGGATGGAGAAATCGCGACAGCGACTAGCGTTGTTGAGCGTTCTCTTGTTCAGGAGGCTGCGCTGTTTATTCGGGCGCCGCTCGACAGTGCTGCATTGAAGGCGCTGAAGCTCCAGCGCATCGCAGACGTGCGCCGACTCCTCGACAGCGATGCGAAACGCGCTGCATTCGACCGTCGGCTGCAGCTTCTTTTTCGCCACGGAATTCATGCTGCTAATTTGTAGCTATCACGCTCATGGTGAGCAGAAGGCCGCGGCCGGCTGAACCTGACCGGGCGGCGCGATGTACGGCATGGCTGCCCACGGGCTCAAACGGAGCAGCCGCGCGCCCGGCGTCACGCCCGTCGCGTTTGCCGCCCGTACCGACCACCCTCGCCGCGTTTGCGAGCGCGAGACCCGCAGGACGCACCCACATTGAATTTCCTACCCCGCACTGTTGCGAGGATGCTCGGTGTGCGCAAAAGTCCCCCGGGATCCGTTGCGTCACGACGAACGTTGTCCAGCGGCCAACCGTAAGCCACACCGGGCGTCGTCTCGTCATTCTCTCCCCGCAAAGCGCCACTGACCTGCGTGTCGCGCGGCTAAAATCTGTGGGCGTGTTCCGATCGGCGTCTTGCTTCTACCTCCGCAAACGCCGTTCGTCGATCCGCAGACCGTAGATCTGGCTCCAACATGCTCCGTTTCAGGCCGTCAGGCCCCGTGATCCGATCAAGATCTCTGACCCCTTGAAACGAATCGTTCCAGCGCCGACACCTGACGTCGCCCCCTTGAACGCAACCCAAACTGCGCGAGTCCGCTGCCGTGCCAAGCGTTTCAAGATCTCTGACCCGTTGAAACGAACCATTTCTCCGCCGGCGCAACCCTTTTCCCGCTCCCCCCGTCTGACCTGCGCCTGACCGCACCACCGCTCCCGACCGCCTCACCCAGACTCCGTGAACGACCAACAGCTGATCGCGCAGGTGCTGGCCGCCGACCCGAAGGCGGAACGCATGTTCTACGACCGGCACGTGGACAAGGTCTATCGCCTGGCGTACCGCATGGCAGGCGACGGCGCGCTGGCGCAGGAATACACGCAGGAAACGTTCGTGCGCGCGTTCGACCGGCTCGCGCAGTTTCGCGGCGATGCCGCGCTCTCCACCTGGATCTGCTCGATCTGCGTGGCGGTGTCACTGAACGGGCTGCGCTCGACAACGGTGCGGCACAAGCGCGAAGCGGACTACGACGAAGCATTGCACTTCGCGGCGCCGCACCGCGAGTCGGAACCGGACCTCAGGCTCCGCATGCATCAGGCGATCGATGCACTCCCCGATGGCTATCGCACGGTGTTCGTAATGCACGACGTGGAAGGCTATACGCACGACGAGATCGGCCGCGCACTCAACATCGAGTCCGGCACCAGCAAGGCGCAGCTGTTTCGCGCGCGACGAAAGCTACGGGTCGCATTGGCTGAATTCGAAGGAGAATGGGCATGACCGACGAACAGAACCACGACGACGAACCGCTGACCGCCGTCGAGTTGGCCGCTGCCGCCGCCTATCACGCACCGCCCGACATTGTGCCGCGCGAGGCGATGTGGGATGCGATCCGGGCACGACGCGCGAACGTCACAATCGCGGAAATCCCGTTTGCACCGGCGATCGTCGCCGAAACGCCGGTCACCGTCATGCGCTCGACGCGCAGCGCACTCCGGCGGATCCCGCGATGGATCGCGGCGGCGAGTGCCGCGGCAGTTGTACTGATCGCGATCAACGTGATGCGACCGACATCAATACCAATGTCGCCGGCCACCACCCTCATCGACAGCGTCGCGAGTTCCGTCGCGTGGCAAACGGCGAGCACGGAGCACTTCGGCATGGCCGAAAGCATGCTCACAATGCTCCCGAACTCGTCGACGCAGAACGGCGACGCACAGATCACCGCCTGGTCGCGCGATCTGCTCGAAAGCACGCGGCTGCTGATCGATTCACCGGCGGGCCGCAATCCGAAACGCCGCGCACTGCTCATGGAACTGGAACTGGTGCTCGTGCAGCTGGTCGAGTCGGGCCCGACGATGCGCACTGAAGACCGCACCATGATGGATGAACTCCGGTCGCGCTCGGCGCTGCTTCTCACGCGCATTCGCACCACGATACCTGCCGGTATGCCGGCAACGCGCACTCAGTAAGCAGACTACGCAAGCACACTCAGAAACGGAGATAGACCATGCACTGGATCTTTGCCCTCACACTCGCAACACAGGTGTCCGTCGCGACCGACGCCTCACTCGACACCGCGTGGCCGACGCCGGTATTCTACGCTTCCCGCGCGACAATCGCCGATCCGGCTGACTCACTGCTGCGCGCCGCAAACGAACGCATGTCGCGCGGGGACTACCGCGGTGCGGCCGAGTTGTATCGCGCCGCCGTCCGCCGCTTCCCCGGCTCGATGCGACTGAACGAAGCGATGTACTACGAGGCGTTCGCGCTCTATCGCGCGGGTGACCTGTCAAAGGCCCGCGGCGCACTCGACACCCTTCGCGAACGCTATCCGCAGGCCGCCGCGCGCGGTGACGCAAACGCTTTGCGCACGCGGATCTGCGGTGAACTCGCGCGCCAGGGCGACAGTGCCTGCGCCGAGGAAGTCGCGAGTGTCTCAGCCAGCGCCGCGGCGCGACCGAAGCCGCGCGCGGTCGTCGATTGCCCCGACGGCGACGACGATGACGATTCGCGCATCGCGGCGCTGAATGCACTGCTGCAGATGGATGCGACACGCGCGATGCCGATTCTGACCAACGTCCTCGCACGGCGCGACAAATGCTCGGAGCGACTGCGTCGCAAGGCGGTATTCCTGGTTGCGCAGAAGCAGACCACCGAAGCCGCCGATATCCTGCTGGCCGCCGCGCGCAACGATCCCGACGCCGAAGTGCGGGAGCAGGCCGTCTTCTGGCTGTCGCAGGTACATGATCCGCGCGCCGTCGACATGCTGGTGCAGATCCTGAATTCCAATGGCGAGCGGGCGCTGCGTGACAAGGCGCTGTTCGCGCTCTCACAGCATTCCAGTCCAAAAGCAATTGCGGTTTTGCGCGAATTCGCGGAAGACGAGAAGCAACCGTCCGACCTGCGCGAGCGTGCCATCTTCTCGCTGGGCCAGCGCTCCGGCGCCGAACAGTCCGAGTACCTGCGCACGCTGTACCGCAAGCTGACCGACGCAAACCTCAGGGAAAAAGTTCTGTTCTCGCTGACGCAGATGCGTGGACGGGGCAATGACGCCTTCATCCTCGGCATCGCCAACGACCCGAAAGAGCCGCGCGAGTTGCGCAAGAAAGCCATCTTCAATCTCGGCCAGACCGGCATCGACATTGCGCAAC
>JANMWU010000498.1:0-10495 GCA_031380785.1 Gemmatimonadaceae bacterium | reverse complement strand
CCGGCGCGCGGGTGACACTGGTGCACTTCGATGCTGAACTGGACGCGAAGGTCAAGCCGTGGGTACGTCCTGACATCGAAGGGCGCATCAAGGAAGGTGCGATCGTCGCCAGGTTCAGCAGCCGCGTCACTGAAATCGGTGGCGACTGGGTGGAAATCGAGACGGCTGGCGCGCGGGCGCGTATCGCGGCGCAGCACGTGTTCACAATGCTCGGCTACATGCCGGAAACGGCGTTGCTGAAGCAGGTGGGCGCGGAAATCGATCCGAAAACGGGAATTCCGACGCACAATCCGGCGACGATGGAAACGCCGTTGCCGGGACTCTTTCTCGCTGGCGTGCTGGCGTCAGGCTTCGACGCGAACAAGACGTTTATCGAGAATGGCCGCTTTCACGGCGATCTGATCGCGGCGCGAATCGTGGAGCAACTGGGATATCCGATCAGTGTCTGACAGCCGGCGCGACGACGCGAATTCACGTCGCGCGTTTCTTGGCGCCGCGGGCTCGTGCGCTGCGCACCTCGCACTCGCAGCATCGTTCGCGCCGAGTGCACTGCGCGCGGCGTGGTCTGCGCCGACATTCGGCACGGTGGTTGCCCGCGAGCCGTGGGGCAAACTCGAAAAGGTGGCCGACGGGGTCTGGGCGCTGATCTCGGCGCCGCTGCGCGGCGATCGTACCACGTTGTCGAACGGTGGCATCATCGCCGGCCGCGATGGCGTGATGGCAGTTGAAGGTTTCTTCACGTCGCAGGGCGCGCGATGGATGGCGTCGCAGGCGCGGCAGCTCACCGGTCGCTGGCCGACGCACGTGGTGCTGACGCACTATCACAGCGATCATGCGAACGGCGTGGACGGCTACGTCGCTGACGGTTTTCCGACGCGTGTGCTGACGACTTCCGCAACGCGCGATCAGGCGCTGACGAAGAACACGCCGCTGGTGGACTCGCGCAACGCCGCGCTGAAGGACGTGACCACGCTGTCTACGACCAGCGACACTGTCGTGGACCTTGGTGGTCGCCGTGTGCGAATTGTGCCACGCGCTGGTCATACGTCGAGCGATGTGAGCGTGGAGCTCGACGATCCGAGTCTCGTTTTCACCGGCGATCTGCTGTGGAATGCCATGATCCCGAACTTTGTTGACACGGTACCGACGCAACTGGCGCGATCGGTGAAGGCGCTGCGTCGCAATCGAGCGACGGTGTATGTGCCGGGGCATGGTGCGGTGGCTGATGCGGCGGCGTTCGATCGGTATGTGGCGGTGCTCGGTGAGCTGGAAACGGCGGCGCGTGCGGCGTTCGCGAAAGGCACGCCCGCTGCCGATGCAGGCAAAGCGTTTACGCTGCCGGTGTCACTCGGAGAATGGGCGTTGTTCGGGCCGACGTTTTATGAGCGGGCGTTTAGTGCGTGGAACCGGGAGCTGGGGGCGAAGCCGTAGCCGGTGAGGTGTTCAGTGACGGCACATATGCTGTTGTCCAGATGATGATCACCGCACAGGAGCCAGAGTTGGGCATCGATTTCACTGCGTTACGTGCATCAAGCAATCGCGTGCCGGGGCTGTTGTATTGCGGCGGCGCATCGGCCGCGTTCGCGTACACCTCGATCGCGCCGATATCGAGTGGATTCAGTATGTCGCGCAGAGGACCGATCTCGTTGCGAAACCCGTTTACATAGATGACGGGAGTGCAAAAACCTCTGCCGGAGGCGCCGCCTTGGCGTAACATCGGTGCTAATGCGAGCGCATCACCGATTGGATTCACCACGTCTGGTGCCCCCCATTTGCGGATCATGTCACGATCCACAAAGTATCCCACACCCGCTGCGCGGCGCTTGTAAAAGCCGACGAGGTCGACCGGCTTCGCGGCGTACACGTTGACAGACTCCAGCGTCGGTATGCGGACTTGCATCGTCGCGTCGAGTGATGCGGTACGATCGGGCCGGAGATCCACCGTCAATCGCTCCGGTGCGAACCCAAGAGCCAGCACCTTTGCCTGGCGCGTTCCACCCGGCAAACCGCTGAGACGAAAATATCCGGCGGTGTCTGTAACCGATTCGAGACCAGTCCCCGGAATCGAGACACGGGCATTTGCGATAGGTTGGCCGGCTACATTCGTCACACGACCGCCGACTCGTGCCGTTCCGCGCAACACGGATGCTTTTGCGGCGGCCGCGCTGTCGGAGCCGACTCGCGGCGTGGAGTCGGTCACCACAACGACCTCGGTGGCTCGGCCAACGAACAGATCGCGATGCAGCAGCGGAGCAGACGGCATTAGTGACACCTCGATCTCTCCGCTGCTCGCATGACTGAGTGAGTCGACCGCAGGCATCGAATCATTCTCTGCGGCGCTCAGCAGCACTGGGAGGTCAGTCGGTACGCCGCACACGACGTAACGCCCGTCGCGACCGGGCGGAGCACTGACGTGCGCCAGTGTGTGATGCATGCCGCCGCTATCAAATCGGAACTCTCCCCAGCGCACGGTCACTGAGCCTCGGATGGAGATTGCTCCATCGCCAGCGTCGAAGACGCGGCCAAACAGTACGCCCGTGCTGTCACGTCTACGGCCGCAGAGTGATGTGGCCAGTGTAGCGGCGCTTGGCAGTGCGAGATCTATCCGTTCATTCGCCTTGGCTCGGACATCTATTGTCCGACTCACCGCATCCAGTCCCAGCGAATCCAGGCGCGGGTGCAGGAAGCCAAAAACGTATCGCCCTGGAATGACGTCTGAAAGAACAAAACGGCCCGCCGAGTCGCTCGTCGCAGTGCGTCCCGCATCCCACGGCGTCGCAGCGGAGACCAACTGCACCGTCGCACCAGCAAACGGTCGGCCGTTGAGGCTGTCACGCACGACGCCGCTGACCGTTGTCTGCGCGACCAGCGCGCGAGCAGGCAGCAGTGCAGACGTGCACGCGACCACGGCTGTCAAAGTCAGCACGCGCGTCGAGGCGACCATACGCTGCCCGGAATTAGGATGGAACCAGCTCCAGAACACTGCGCTCCATCTCGTCGCGCCGCAAGGACCACGTTGTCCGGTCCGGCACTCTGCTCACGGCACGTACGATTTCGTCCACACAATCACAATCGCACAGTTCCCCTGCCCATGAAACTGCGGCGGCGCCTCAGTCGGATTGGCGTACACCTCAATCGCGCCAACCCGACGAATCGTCAGCAGATCATCGATGCCGCCAAGTCCATCCTGAATCTGCTGTCCGTCCAGATACGCGACGGGCTTACAGTTGTTCCGGCCGGAGATCAGCGGACGGGTAGGATTGTCCACGGAAAATCCATTGTTGCGCAATGCGGGCGCGGTGGTGAGCGCCATCGCAACATTCTGCGCACCCCGCTGCTCCATCTGATTCGCATCGAGAAAATATCCCAGTCCCGCGGCGCGTCGCTTCCGAAAGCCAGCGCGATCAGGAGTGGCAGTGACATTGACCGCGCCTAGTGTGGTGACACGCGAGCCCACTGAAATCGGAACGGTGGTCTCACGATTTGCGCGAAGGTCAGCGGCCAGGCGCACCGGCGCGAAACCGATTGCAACAACTTCCACCGTGCGCGTACCGGCAGGTAATCCCGCCGCGCGGAATGCGCCGCTGCTGTCCGTAAGTGTCGAGATGTCTGTATCCTGCACACTCACGCGCGCACCGTTCACCGGACGGCCGTCGGCTGACGTCACGCGACCAGTCATTCGCGCCGTCCCGGTGCGTGCAATGGTGGCGCGTGGTGACGCCTTCGGTGCTGCACCGGACGGAACGACCGGCTCCGAGTCGCGCATCGCGATCAGCATGTCCCGGTGCAGCAGCGGCACTTTCGGCATAAAGACCATCTCGATCTCGCCGCTCATGCCGGACTTCCCCGTCGCGTCACCGGTTCCGGCACGGGCCTGCGCGAGGATCGCTGCATCGGTGGGAATACCGCACGCCACGAATCGCCCGTCAGCACCGAAGGGTGCCACGACCTGCATTGGCACCTTGCGCACCCCACCGGCGTCGATGCGCATCTGCGCGAAGTGCACGACCACGCTGCCGCCCGTCACCGGTGCACCATCATCGGCGTTGAACACACGTCCGATCACGGCGCCGCTGCTGTCGCTCCTGGCGCCGCACAGCATCGTGACGAAAGTGCGGCCACTTGGCAGTGCGAGATCGGCGCGCAGGAATCGGATTGCCTTGTCCACCTGGAGCGTTTTGCTCACAGCATCGAGGCCGAGCGAATCGAGGCGCGGATGCTGAAAGCCGAAGAGATACTGGCCGGGGGCGACGCTATCGATGGAGTAACGGCCGATGGAGTCGCTGGTTGCGGTGCGGCCAGCGGCCCACGGTGTGGCGCTTGGCACCATCTGAATCACGGCACCCGCGAGCGGCTTGCCGGCGAGGCTGTCGCGGACGAAACCGCTGATGTTGGTCTGTGCGGGGAGTAGTGCCGGGAGCAGCGCGCTGAGCGCGCACGTCGCCGCGGTCAGGCGATTGCGCAACGAACGGATCGGAGTTGCCGTGAGGTCTGGCATGACGTGGGGCATTCTACGCTGCGCGACCGCTTGAGGTCCACGGTGCGGCAAGAGAGAACTCACTCGGCCACGCCATCAGCATGGGCCCTTTCGTTACAGCGGCGTCCCGCACGAGTTCCATGTCAACGGGAAAGTATCGGTGAATCAGAACATCCCTCATGCCAGCCAGTGCCCTCCACTCAATGTTTGGATATCGCTCGCGAAGTTCCGCCGGAATTCGTTTTGACGCCTCGCCGATCACCTCGAAACTCCTCACAAACGCACGTTGCAGCGTCGGGTCCGCAAGAAACCTTTCTCGTGTCACCGACGCTGAAGTCGTAATGAGATAATCCACTTCGTCGGCTATGTGCCGAAGAATCTCACGCGGCTCGAAGGACATCGCGTGCTTCCGCCAGAATGCGCGGTCCGAGATGCGGTGAGAGCGACTCCGTGGTTACTAATTCCACGCTGTGGCCAAGAGTGCGCTCGAGCAGATCAGCGAGATTGAGCAGGTTGTCAAATGTCTTGCCGCCCGGCCGAAACTCCACCAGCAAGTCAACGTCGCTATCGCTCCCCGCGGTGTTGCGTTGCACCGATCCGAAGAGCGCGAGGCGACTGACACCGAAACCGAGGATCTCCATGCGATGAGCCTCGATTCTCGGCACCACGTCGGCACGCGTGAGGGCGACTTGATTCATCCGCGAAATCTATTGCCCGTACTGAATCCAACAACAGTCAGGACCGCCGCGCTGCCCACTCGCGGCCAGCCGCTCTCGCGGGCAAGTTCACACCATGCCTGCCTATCGTTTCATCCAGACCCTTGCCGCCGCGCTGCTCGCCGTACTCTCGGTCGATGCCACAGCGCAGTCCACACCGGCCGCAGCCCCGGACCTCATCCTGCACCACGGTCGCGTGATCACCGTCGATGCAACGGACCGAGTACTCGAGGCGCTCGCGATCCGCGGCGATCGCATCATCGCGGTGGGAAGCAACGCCGGGATACTTCAGCTGGCCGGCGCGAACACACGTCGGATTGACCTCGGCGGACGCGCCGTGACTCCGGGGCTGATCGATGCGCACGCGCATTTCAGCGGCGGCGCCACTGATCGATACTTCCTGCTCGACGTCAGCTATCCCGCGGTGAAAGGAATCGCAGACATCGTCGCCGCGGTGCGAGACCGCGCGACGAAAACGCCTTCAGGCAGTTTCATCGAAGGCAGCGGCTGGGACGAAGGGAAGTTCATCGAGCGCCGCATGATCACCGCTCGTGATCTCGATGCGGCGTCGCCGTCCAATCCGGTTGTGCTCACCAACACCACGGGACACTACGTGGTCGCGAACAGCGCCGCGTTGCGGCTGGCGAACATCACGCGCGACACGCCCAACCCCGCCAGCGGTACCATCGACCGCGCTGCGGACGGCACGCCAACCGGCGTGCTCAAGGAAAGCGCGCAGCAGCTCGTGCTTCGGCTCATCCCGCCGTTCACGGTCGCGCAGCAGGCCGAGGCGATGCGCGCCCTCGCGCGCGAGTTCTCGTCCGACGGAATGACGGGCGTGAAGGATCCAGGTATCTCTGCCGCCACCTTCGACAACTATCGCGCGCTGGCTGCAGAAGGCGCGCTGCCATTGCGCGTCTTCGCGCTCTTCTCCGGCGGTCGCACGATGGCTGAGGCCCGGCAACTCATTGCGGAACGCGCAGCGCAGTCGCGTCCTTATGAATCCACCGGCGACGATCATGTGATTGCGGGCGGTGTGAAACTATTCGCGGATGGTTCGGGCGGCGCCCGCACCGCCTGGATGTACGACGACTGGAATATCGGTTCCACTGGCATCGACAAAGGAAATCGCGGGTATCCCAACATCGATCCCGACACATTGCGCGCGATGATCATGCTCTATCACCGCGCCGGCATGCACATCAGCACACACTCCATCGGTGACCGCACTATTGACTGGGTGGTGGACAGTTACGCCGCCGCCGAACGCGAAAAGCCGACGAAAGGTTTGCGCCACGGCATCATCCACGCAAATGTGCCGACCGATCACGCGATCGCGGAAATGGCACGCCTCGAACGCGAGTTCGATGCGGCGTATCCCGAACCGAGCGCGAGCTTCCACTGGTGGATCGGCGACAACTACGCCGGCAACTTTGGCCCCGTGCGCTCGCGGCGATTGAACCCGTTTCGCACGTTTCAGAAGAACGGAATCGTGTGGGCGAATGGTTCTGACTTTCCGGTGACGCCATTCGCGGCGCGCAACGGTCTGTGGGCGAGCGTGGCGCGGACAACGATGCTGAGCCGGTATCCGGACGATCCATTCGGTCGCGACGAGGCGGTGGATGTTCATACTGCACTGCGCTCGATCACAATCTGGGCAGCGCGTCAGCTGTTCCTGGAGAGAAAGGTCGGATCGATAGAAGTGGGGAAGCTCGCCGATCTCGCTGTCTGGGATCGTGATCCGTACACGGTGCCGACGGCGGAACTTCAGGGGATGCAGTGCTTGCTGACGCTGTTCGGTGGGAAGGTGGTGTACACGAAGCGCGGCGAGCCGTTCTGAATGAAGTGACGCATGCGCTCGACCGGACGCCGAACCTGGGGCCTTGAAGGGGCGCGCACTTTCCGTCGCCACTACATTTCTCCGAGCATGGCACCCCACCCAGTCGCGACAGATGTTCGCGGCATCCAGGGGCGCTAAACCCAGAGGTCAGCGCATGTCCGCCAGTGCCCATCCCGATGTGATGGACAAGCTCGTGTCGTTGTGCAAACGTCGCGGCTTTATCTTCCAGAGTTCCGAGATCTACGGTGGCACCGGCAGTGTCTGGGACTACGGCCCACTCGGTGTTGAACTCAAAAAAAACCTGAAGGAATTGTGGTGGACAAGCATGGTCCGCCTGCGCGATGATGTCGAAGGGCTCGACGCTGCGATCCTGATGCATCCGAAAACATGGGAAGCGAGCGGTCATGTGGCAGGCTTCACCGATCCGCTGGTGGACTGCAAGACGTGTAAGGGCCGCTTTCGCGCCGACAAGCTTGAAGATGCGCGCTGTCTGCAGAAGCCGAGCAAGATGCCGGGCCAGCATGACGCGTGTCAGTTGACCGAGCCGCGCATGTTCAATCTCATGTTCAAAACGTTCATGGGACCGGTGGAGGAAAGCGCGAGCACGATTTATCTGCGACCGGAAACGGCGCAGGGCATCTTCGTGAACTTTCTCAACGTGCAGCAGAGCTGTCGTCAGAAAGTACCGTTTGGCATTGCGCAGATCGGCAAGGCGTTCCGCAACGAAATCACGCCCGGCAATTTCATCTTCCGTACCCGCGAGTTCGAGCAGATGGAGATGCAGTTCTTCGTCGAGCCGGGCACCGACATGGAATGGTTTGAGCAGTGGAAGGCGGATCGGATGATGTGGCATCACTCGCTCGGTCTGTCGCCGGAACGGCTGCGTTACCATCAGCACGCAGCTGACGAGCTGGCGCATTATGCCCGCGCTGCGTTCGACATCACGTTCGACTTCGGTGGCACACTTGGCTTCCAGGAGATCGAAGGCATTCACAATCGCGGCGACTTTGATCTCTCGCAGCATCAGCAGTACAGCGGTAAGAAGCTCGAGTACTTTGATCAGCAGGCGAACAAGCGCTACCTGCCATACGTGATTGAGACGTCAGTCGGCGCCGATCGCACCACGCTGGCCGTGCTGGTGAACGGTTATCGCGAAGAGTCGGTGGCGGGTGAGGAAGAAGGTCGCGTGGTGCTCGGTCTCCATCCGGCGCTTGCTCCGATCAAGGCGGCCGTATTTCCGCTGACAAAAAAGGACGGACAGCCGGAAATGGCCACGAAGCTCGCCGACGAACTGCGTGGCGCATTCAATACCGATTACGACGCGACGGGCAGCATCGGCAAGCGCTATCGCCGGCAGGATGAAGTGGGCACGCCGTTCTGTGTGACCATCGACAGCGAGTCGACAAACGATCAGAGCGTGACGATCCGCGAGCGCGATTCACTGGCGCAGGTGCGGGTGTCGGTGGATCAGGTGCGGGGGTGGGTGCAGGAGCGGATCGGCGCATAGTGCTCGATCGTTCTGATGGAATCGCCGCGGTTCGCACCGGCGTGCTGCGAGCCGCAGCGATTTCCGGAGCGGTGTTGCTTAGGCCGAGCGCGTGCGGCGCTTCCGTGCTGTGACAGCGAGTGCGAGCAGACCTACGCCCACGAGCGCGATGGACGCAGGCTCGGGAACGACACTCGATTCGACGCCCTCGAGTGTGAACGCACCGTTGAAGGTCGGCGCCGGAGCGCCGCCGATGATGTCGGTGCCGACGCGCAGCCAATCCGGGTCGAGATCTGCGTTGCGCATCCACGCCTGCAGGTCTGGAAGGAACGGTGTGCCGGGCGGTACGATGGGTCGAATCGACGAGAGCCAGAAGAATTCGCCGGAGCCGATCGCGACTTGGGGCACGAAGAAGTAGTGATCGGGGTCGAGATCGAACGGTGACGTGAAGTTCACGGTGAAGAGCACTTCCTGTCCCGTGACAGGCCCCGAGCTGCCGCCATTCAGTCGCAGCGTGTTGATGACGGAATTCGCGGCGGTGAAGTTCGGATTGAGCACAGTCGTCGTGAACGTGAGTTCGCTGCTGCCCGAGCCGCGCGTCAGGAATGCGACATCCGATGGCGAAAACATGCGGGTCGGCACATTGCCTGACGGAGGGTCCTGCGAGTCATGCGGAAACACGCGATAGATCTCAACATTGAGAATCGAGACGTCCGGTAGTCCACCGAGCGGGACCAGTCCGATGAACGAGGCGCTCGTGATTCGGGTGCGTCGCGACAGTACGAAATCGTCCGCTGCTTCGATTTCCCCGATGCCCGGCCGTGCCGGTCGTGACGCCATGGCCATGCGGCCATCGACGTTTCCACTGTTGAACCTGAACGTGGCTTGCGCGTGCACTGGTGCGGCGAGCGCGGCCGTCGTAGCGACGAGCGCGAGTAGTGCGGTTCGATTCACGATGATCTCCTGATGTGCGTGAATGTGATGCGCGTACCGTTGGCTCCTGCGTGCGATGGAGACCGGAAACGCTCCGCAATGAGTGCGGTACAACGCGATGCGAGGCATTCGCCTCCGCATGCGAACGATACTAGCGACGCACGATGCAATGCGCGATATGGTTTCGCGCATTTTCATGTATTTATTTCGTCTGATTATGTAACCAAGCGTTCTCGAGTGCATTATCTCCGTCCGAAAACGGCGCACGGCACCTTCGAATATCTATCTACGTCCGAAAACGGCGCACGTGAGCTTCGTGACTTTATCTGCGGCCGAAAACGGCGCACTGAATCTTCGTGAACGTTCTCAACGTGCAGCAGAGCTGCCGTCAGAAAGTGCCGTTCGGTATCGCGCAGATCGGCAAGGCGTTCCGCAACGAAATCACGCCGGGCAATTTCATCTTCCGCACGCGCGAGTTCGAGCAGATGGAGATGCAGTTCTTCGTCGAGCCGGGCACGGATATGGAATGGTTCGAGACGTGGAAGGCGGATCGACTGACGTGGCACTTGTCGCTTGGCCTGGCGCCGGAGCGGCTGCGTTACCATCAGCACGCCGCTAACGAGCTGGCGCACTACGCACGCGCCGCGTTCGACATCACCTTCAACTTCGGCGGGACACTCGGTTTTCAGGAAATCGAAGGCATCCACAACCGCGCCGACTTTGATCTCTCGCAGCATCAGCAGTACAGCGGCAAGAAGCTCGAGTACTTCGATCAGCAGGCGAACAAGCGCTACCTGCCATACGTGATTGAGACGTCAGTCGGCGCCGATCGCACCACGCTTGCCGCGCTCGTGAACGGGTATCGCGAAGAGTCGGTGCCGGGCGAAGATGAAGGGCGTGTGGTGCTCGGACTGCACCCGGCGCTGGCGCCGATCAAAGCGGCCGTATTTCCGCTCACCAAGAAGGACGGTCAACCGGAGATGGCATCGAGGCTGGCCGGTGAACTGCGTGGCGCGTTCAATACCGATTACGACGAGACGGGC
>JANMWU010000478.1:0-3072 GCA_031380785.1 Gemmatimonadaceae bacterium | reverse complement strand
TGGCGGCATCAGCGCTGGGCCGGGTGATCGACGGCTGTTTCCGGAGCCGCGGCTGCGCACCGCGCGGGCGCGATTGCGGTGGGCTCGCACCGCGCTGTTCGTCGGCTCCGACACGCCACTGATTTCCGATCTGAATCCAGTCTCGCTGGCGTCAGTCGGGCTGCCGGGATTCGTCGCGGCTGGCAACCTGTGGAACTGGTTGCCGCAGGTGCGAGTATCGCGCGATGTGATCGTGGCATCGAACGGCGTCCGCGTCGGCGTGCAGGGAGCGCTGCTGGCGCCGTACACGAATGTCCAGCATCTGACCGAAGCCGACGCGGTGGACGCCGGTGAGCGCGCCACGCGGCCGTATGTCGAGGCGCGCGTGCACGTCCGGTGGGGTCAGGGTGGCCAGCAGACTGGCGCGCCCAGCGATGCGCAGCTTGGCGATGGCGGCGGCGAAATTGGTGTCGGCGTGCATCGTGGCTGGCTGCGCGCGGCCGGTGACTCGCTGAGCCAGAGTCACGCCGCCAGCGTCGATGCGCGCGTGATGATTGTGCCGGGCCTGGAGCTCCGCGGTGAAGCCTATCGTGGTCAGCTGATGCGCGGCCTCGGCGGCGGCGCGGTTGGGCAGAGCTTTGGCCGCGTTGCGACAGGCGAATTCATCGGCCGCCCGCTTCACGATGTCGCCGGCTGGATGCAGCTGAACTGGCAGGCGCACGTCACGCTCATCACCGGCATCGGGTGTGGTCGCGACAAGGTCGCGCTGTCCGACGCACCAGTGCGCGTAGCCAACACGGTGTGCGCGGCGCATCTGCTCTGGCGACCGGCCCAGCCGCTCCTGATGGGCCTCGAGTTCCGCACCGTGCAGACGCAGTACGTCGATCGAACGAATCGCGCGAATCATCTGAATCTGTCGTTCGGGTTCGAGCTGTGAGCGCACCGCGACCGCTGTCTGGCTTCGCGCTGGCGTTCGCGTGGCTGATGCTGCCCGGAATGGAATCAGCGCAGAATGGTCGCATCACCGGCCGACTCACGATGCTCGAACGACCCGGCGTGAATACGAAGGATATTGCGAGCACGATCGTATATTTGCAGCCGCTCGATGCGCGCGTGGGTGACGACCGTGGCGCCACCCCCGGTGAAGCGACGGTTGCCATGCGGGGCCGCGAATTTCTGCCGCATGTGAGCGTGATACGCAGCGGCGGCAGCGTGGCGTTTCCGAATGAAGATCCGTTCAGTCACAATGTCTTTTCAAATGCCGAGCCGGGGAGCTTCGATCTCGGCTTGTATCGTCGCGGCACGAAGCGCGTGGCGAACTTTGCTCAGCCCGGCGTGTTTCCCATCTTCTGCAATATCCACGCACGCATGGTGAGCTACGTGCTGGCCGTGCCGACAAGCCATGTGGCGACGGTTGACGCAGAAGGACGATTCTCGCTCGATGATGTGCCGGTGGGTGCGTGGCGGTTGATCGTCTGGCACGAGCGTGCTGAGCGCCTGTCCGAGGATGTAACGGTGAGCGCTGCCGGTACCAGCGTACAGCTGACGCTCGACGCGCGCGGGTATACCGCGACGGCACATCTCAACAAATTCGGTATGCCGTACACGTCCACACGCAGCGATCGCTACTGAGTCGCGCTGACGATGCCGCAACAACGCCCGCTGAGCGCGTCTGGTACATCCCGATCCAGCAGCCTGACTGCGCGAGTGTTCCTTGGCACGGCGCTGATCGTGGCCGTGGTGATTGCGGCGGCGTTCGCAATCACCGCGGCGTCGGTGCGACGCGCGAGCGACACCTCCGCCCGCCGAAGTCTCGAGCAGTCAGCCGACCTGGTGGCGCAGTTCCTCGCCGGACGGAGCCGAAGTCTGGCCGGTGGCGCGCGCGTGTTTGTGCAGGCGCCGTACTTTCGATCGCTGGTTGCCGAACGCCGCCGCGACGACATCATCGATCAGTCGATCGAAGCCAGCGAACAGCTGGGCGCTGACTGGGTGTTCATCACCGACGCCAGCGGTACGCTGCTCGCGAAGAGTGACGAGCCAGGCGCCAGTGGCATCGCGATGGGGACCGTGCCGCTGGTGGCCGGTGCGATGCGGGGACTGGTCACGAGTGGCTTCGGGGTCTCACGCGATTCCCTGCTCTTTCAGGCGATCGCTGTGCCGATCGTCACACCGGGCGCCGCACCGATCGGCGTGCTGGTGGCGACGAAGCTGGTGGATTCGATGCTGGTCCGCGACGTAAAGGCAACGACATCCAGTGATCTGCTGTTCTATGTCGTTCATGCGGCTGGACGCCGCACCGTGTCGCTGTCGACGCTGGGGCGCTCGCCGCAGGTGATCAACGCTGTAAGTGCCATTTCGGACCGGACCGACACCGGCGCCGCGCTGCAACCCGACATCGTGATCGCGGGCGAACACTACCTGGCGCAGGGAAGCGCGCTTACCACCGCCGGTGGCGACGCGGTCGGCGGCTTCGTCGTACTGCGCTCGCGCGACGAGGAGCTGACCGGGATCGCAAGTCTGCGGCGATCGCTGGGTATGGCGGGCATACTCGGGCTGTTGCTGGCATGGCTGGCAGCGTTCATCGCGGCACGGCGGATTGCCGCGCCGGTCCGTACGCTGGCGAGTGCGGTGCGCCGGGCGGCAGATGGCGCGTATGTGGCGGAGTCTGACGACGCCTTTGTTGCGCGAGGCGCCGGTCGCGAAATGGAGGATCTTGGCGCCGCCTTTGGCTGGCTGCTGGCGGATCTGCGCGACAAGCAGCAGCTGAGCGGACTGTCGCCGATCGCGCCGACGGCGCCGGACATTCCTGACGTGCAACCGGCACCATCGCGCGGCGGATTGCGGCAGGTCGTCGGCACCTCGTCGCCGCGCGCCAGATTCGCGGCCCGTCCGGGGTTTGCGCTGGAGCCCGGCACAATACTCGCGAACAGATACCTTATCGACGCCGTGGTCGGGAGCGGCGGGTTGGGGATCGTGTACAGGGCGCGTGATCGCGTGATAGGCGAGCAGGTGGCGCTCAAGGTGTTGCGCCCGGAAGTCCTGGCGTCAGATGATCAGGCAGCGGCACGCCTTGCCGATGAGCTGCGTGTGGCG
>JANMWU010000449.1:0-2650 GCA_031380785.1 Gemmatimonadaceae bacterium | reverse complement strand
GCCAATGGCGTCGTGGAACCGCTGCAGTCGGTGGCTGTGCAATCGCAGGTGGGCGGCGTGCTGACGCGGGTGCACTTCAGGGAAGGCGACGAAGTGACCGAAGGGCAGCTGCTCTTCTCGATCGACTCGCGGCCATACGACGCAGCGCTGAAGCAGGCGCAGGCCATGCTCGCGCGTGACATCGCGCAAGCTGAGAATGCAAAGCGTGATGCGGATCGTTTTGCGGCGCTGGTGGCGAAGGATTTTGTGACCAGATCGCAGGCCGATCAGGCGGCCGCAAATGCCGCTGCGCTCTCGGCCGTGGTGGATGCCGATCGCGCGACGGTGTCGGCACAACGTTTCAACCTCGACAACGCAACCATCCGTGCACCGATCAGCGGCAAGACCGGCAGCCTGCTGGTGCGCGCAGGCAATCTGGTGCGACCGGGAGCCGCGCCGCCGCTGGTTGTGATCAATCAGCTCCGGCCGATTCTGGTGCGCTTCGCCGTGCCGGATCGTGAGTTTCCGCAGGTGCAACGTTACGCGAAGGGAAAATTGCTTCCGGCGCGCGCGATTCATTCCACGGGTGACGGCAGCGCCGAACTCGGATCGCTGAGTTTCGTCGACAACGGCGTGGACAGCACCACGGGAACGGTCATGCTCAAGGCCCGGTTCGACAATGTCGACCGTCAGCTGTGGCCCGGTCAGTTCGTGCGTGTGGAGTTGCGGCTGTTCAGCGATCCTGCTGCCGTGCTGGTGCCGAACACCGCCGTGCAGACATCACAGACCGGCACGTTCGTGTTCACGATCGACGACGCGGGAAAGGCCGTGATGCGACCGGTCACCGCGGGCCGCATGGTCGGCGATCTGATCGTGATCGAACAGGGACTCAAGGTTGGTGAGCGCGTCGTCACCGATGGCCAGGGCAAGCTGGCGCCGGGCTCGAAAGTGGCGATCAAGGATCCGGTACCGGTGCGGCGCGCGGACGCGCCGATCAAGGATGGCGCGGCGGCGCGCGCCGTGGATGCGAAGGGAGGAGTGACGCCATGAACTTCACGGAACTGTTCATCAAACGGCCGGTCATGACCACGCTGGTCATGCTCGCCATTCTGGCGTTCGGCACCATGTCATATCAGAAGCTCGCCGTCAGCGACCTTCCGAACGTGGACTATCCGACGCTGACTGTGACTGCGTCGCTGCCTGGCGCGAGTCCGGAAACGATGGCGTCCGCGGTCGCGACACCGCTCGAAAAACAGTTTACGACCATCGCCGGCATCGACAACATGGTGAGCTCCAGCTCACTCGGCGGCACCAGCATCACGATTCAGTTCACGCTCGATCGCAGCATCGATGCCGCCGCGCAGGATGTGCAGGCCGCGATTTCTAAGACGCTGCGTGATCTGCCGCCGGGCATTGTACCGCCCTCGTTGCAGAAGACGAATCCTACCGACGAACCCTTCCTGTTTCTCAACTTGCGCAGCAAGTCGCTGCCGTTGTCGGCGCTCGACGAGTACGGACAGACGGTACTCGGTCAGCGCATTTCGACCATCAGCGGTGTGGCGCAGGTCACGATCTTCGGCAGCCAGAAGTACGCCACGCGCATCCAGCTCGATCCGCGCGCGTTGGCCGCCCGTGGCATTGGCATCGATGAAGTGGCGAGTGCGGCGGCGCAGGGCAACGTGAATCTGCCGACAGGCGTGCTGTGGGGCGCCAACAAGGCGTACACCCTGCAGGCCGACGGCCAGTTGAAGAACGCCAGCGAATTCGGCGAGCTGATTGTCGCCTACCGCAATGGTGCGCCAGTGAGGCTGCGCGATGTGGGCAAAGTGAAAGACGATGTGCAGAGCAACAAGGTCGCGGCATGGTTCAACGATACGCGCTCGATCACGCTGGCGGTGCAGAAGCAGCCCGGCACCAACACCGTGCAGGTGGCCGATGCGGTGAACAAGTTGTTGCCGGTGTTGCGCGCGCAGATGCCCGAGTCAGTTCAGCTCGAAACCTTCTTTGATCGCTCGGAAGGAATTCGTGACTCGGTGGCCGATGTGAAATTCACACTGGGCCTGACGCTCTGCCTGGTGGTGCTGGTGATCTTCCTGTTCCTGCGCAACGTGTCGGCGACGGTGATTCCAAGCCTGGCGCTGCCGATGTCGCTGGTCGGAACCTTCGCAGTGATGTGGTCGCTGAACTACAGCCTCGACAACCTGTCGCTGATGGCGCTCACGCTCGCCGTCGGCTTCGTGGTGGACGATGCGATCGTGATGCTGGAGAACATCGTCCGGCACATTGAAATGGGAAAGACGCCGTTGCAGGCGGCGCTGGACGGCTCGAAGGAGATCGGCTTCACGATTCTGTCGATGACCATTTCACTCACGGCCGTATTCATCCCGCTGCTGTTCATGAGTGGCATCGTGGGCCGCCTGTTTCACGAATTCGCAGTCACCATCGCGGCAGCGATCCTGGTGTCCGGATTCGTGTCGCTGACACTCATCCCGATGCTCTGCGCCCGGTTCCTCAAAGGCGGCGCGCATGGTGAGCAGGAGATTCACAATCCGGTCTTCGACGCTTTCGAGCGCGGATACGAGTGGGTGTTGCACAAATACGAGCGTTCGCTGCGCTGGGCGATGGCTCACCGTCGCAGCGTGATGGCATTTTCGGCGCTGATACTGGTCGG
>JANMWU010000404.1:0-1730 GCA_031380785.1 Gemmatimonadaceae bacterium | reverse complement strand
GCGAGGTACAAGGTGCGCACCAACCGGATCGCTTCATTCGAGAGATCGGTGCGTACGAACTCAGCGCCCTCGGTGCTCGCGTAGCCTTCGTTGAAGATCAGGTAGAGCACACGCAGCACCGACTGCAGCCGTGCGGCGCGTTCGGCGACACCCGGTTTGGCAAACGGAATCGCCGCTGCCTTGATCATCTGCTTTGCGCGACTGATACGCTGCGCCATCGTCGCTTCCGGAACTAGAAATGCATTCGCGATCTCCCGCGTTGTCAGTCCGCCGACGGCGCGCAGCGTGAGCGCAATCGCGCTGGCTGCCGTGAGCGACGAATGACAGCACATGAACAGCAGCAGCAGCGTGTCATCACCATCGATCGAGAGATCGTTGGACATATCGTCCGCCGGGGAAGCGGTGTCGTCCGGTGATTCACGCACGACGCTCTGTTCCCTTTCGCGTCGCGAGACGTCGCTGCGTGCCTGATCGATGAGTCGTCGCATCGCGACGTGATAGAGCCAGCCGCGTGGATTGTCCGGCACGCCCGCCGCCGGCCACGCTGGCGCCGCAATCGCATCGAGCATCCACTGCGCCACGTCAGCGCGTCCGATCACCGAGAAGTTGCCGAAGCGCCGCAGGATGTGCGCCCGCCTCGACGGCTCGGCGTTGATCAGCGACACGGGCCGCACGGCGAATCACTCGAGTCCAGATGCCTCATACGCAGATTCCATCTGGCCAAGATCCCGATACATCACGCCAATATTCGATTTGGCGAGCAATACGCGCATGACCGCGGGCAACGCAGCGGCGCTGTCACCGACGCCGGCAGCCGAGATGGCACCGATGCGGCTGACACCCGCCGCTGACGCCGCGCCGATGATCTGTGCGGCACTGTTGGCGCAGAAATCCGGCGATGATTTCAACGGCGACCACGGATTGCCCGGAGATATCCGCTGTGCACCGACACACGAGAGGATGGCATCGTGATCCGGTACGACAGCGGCGAGCTGCGCGGCATTCAGAACATCGCCGCGCACCACGCGCACTCCCGCTGGAGGCGAGTAGGGTGTCGGTTCACGAACGAACGCCGTCACCGACCACCCGCGCTCCGCCGCCAGTCGCACCACCCAGCTCCCGCAACCTCCCGAAGCACCAAAGACGAGCAGTTTCATTGCAGAATGATCGCGCCGAACGCTTTGCGCCTTCGCGGCTTTGCGTCAAGCAGTTGCTTGATTGAATGCGCTCAATGCTAGCGCGCTCCACGGAAATCGATACGCGATAGACCGGCGTCCGGATTCTTCGCGAACCACGCCTTGCCATACTCCAGCACATACAACCGACCATCCGGCCCCAGTTCCATGTCGATTGGCGCCGACAACGAATCGCGCGGTGCGAAGTGTTCCATCGCGTCGTAGTCACCGTTGGGACGCAGCGTGACGGCGTAGATCCAGTGCCGGATCCAGTCGTAGATGAACAGCTTGCCGTCGTAGTATTTGGGCAGCGCGGTGTCGCGACTCTTCGCGAACATGTCATAGTGATACACCGGCCCCGCCATCGCCGTGCGACCGCCCTTGCCCAGCTGCGGAAAATCGTGGCTGTCGCCATACGGATACCAGATGAACGCCGGTTGCGCCGGCGGCAGATCACGCAGTCCGGTTGTGTTGCGTGAATCGTTCTTCGGCGCTTTCGGATCGTACTCGGGACCACTCACGCCGGTGGCGTAGTTCCACTGGTGATACGCGTAG
>JANMWU010000366.1:0-1507 GCA_031380785.1 Gemmatimonadaceae bacterium | reverse complement strand
CATCTGATACGTTGCCGCAACGCTTGACGGAGTCAATTTGGCGCTCGCAACCAGACTATTCACGTCCAGCGGATACGCCGTCGGATAGGCCGCCGACGCAATCGAGTTGAGCCGCGCATAGATCGCGCGCAGGTTGCGACTGGTGAACTGATACCGGCTTGGAATCTGGCCCGCCGTCGCACCCGGGAAATCGTCGAGCAGCACGGCCGTCAGGTAGTCGGCGAACAGCGTCGTGAACGGCTCACCCATCACGGCTTCGATGTTCGCCGTGCCGACCGTGCGCGTCTGAACCAGCTGCGTGAATTTCGCGTCGCCTTTCTGGTCCGCCAGCCAGCGCAGGAACAGCCATGCCACACCGCGTTCTTCGATCGTGCCGAATCCGGTCGGGGACGTGAGCGAGAAATCCTGTCGCGCTGAGAAGAAGTCGTACGCATTGCCGAAGTTCGGCGGCAGAAATCCCTGCGATGAATCGGGGAAGATCTGCGCCGTGCTGGCGCGGCCGGGTGACGCCGGACATGGCGGCAGATTCGGGCAGGGCCAATGCGTCTCATACAGCTTGCCACCGAGTTCCTCGGCCATGTGACTGAGCCCCTCGTTCAGCCAGATGTCTTCCGTGCTGCCGGCACGAATGAGCACATGCTGGTTGTACGAGATCATGTGCTGCAGTTCGTGAATAAATGTCGCAGGCGCGCTGAGGCGCACGATCGCCTGACTGAGCGGCGTGCATGATGCGCCGCCGGCCGGCTCGCCTGGCACCGACGAATAGAAAATCTCCCCCTTGTTACCGTTCACGCTGCCCGAGAGATCGGCGCCGTTGAAGAATCCGGCGACATACGATCCGCATGACCCGCTGCTGAGCGTGAGGCGATTCACGATCGGCGTGAACAGCACGTACGTCTTCGAATTCGCGTCGATGTCAGACGTCGATCCGAACGTCGCCAGGTCGATCGGAAAGAGATCGGTGTCCATCTGCCGGCCGAATGATGCGTATTCGGCATCCGTAAACGCATTCGTCACCGGCGTCTGATTGTCCACGTACAGCAGAACGTTGGTGCCCGTGTACAGCAGTCGCGCGCTTACCGTCGTATACGTGTTGGCCGTCAGCGACGACAACACCTTGAAGTCGCGCGTGTCGAGCGCCGTGGCTTGCTGCCGCTGCACCTGCAGACTCACCGGCGGGCGTGCACGCAGCTCCTGCATGTACTGAATCGCGCGCGGCGCTTCGTCCCGCTCGATCTGGCGCAGTCGCATGTGGAACTGCTCGACCACGCTAAGCGTCGCTTGCGGAGCCGCCATCGGCTCAACGCGTGCGGTCAGCGCGCCCAGGCCGCCGATGGCAAACGGGAAAGAGGCCACCGTCGCCCGATTCGTGCCGGACGCAAAGTCGGTCGTCGATGCGAACTGCGGCAGCACCGCGTACCGGCCCGGATTCACAAACTTCACACCGCCGCTCCCGATCACCGTCTTCGCCCCGAAAACATCCAGTGTGACCGCAGTGGGGACTGTC
>JANMWU010000358.1:0-15268 GCA_031380785.1 Gemmatimonadaceae bacterium | reverse complement strand
GAGTCCGGCGGCACTGATCGCAGTGTCTGCGTCGTCGGCGCTCAGGCCCCGGACGGTCCTGACCACGCGACGCAGCTGCTTCCGGCGCAGGCCGAACGATGCAATGACCAGTTTGCGGAATGCCGCTTCGTCATTGGCGTCGATCACCGGATCGGCGCGCGGTACGATGTGCAGGATTGTTGAATCAACGGTCGGCGGCGGGTTGAACGAATTCGGCCTCACGATGCCGCGCGGCGTGACCGAAGCGAGCGCCTGCAGATTCACCGACAGTGCACCGTATTCCTTCGACCCCGGTGCCGCGACGGCGCGGTCGGCGACTTCCTTTTGCACCAGAAAGACCGCGCGATCGGGCCGCGGCCGCGTCATCGCGTGGAAGATTATCGGCGTCGTGATGTAGTACGGCACGTTGCCCGCGAGGAGAAACGGACCGCCCGCCACATCGCCGAGCGCAAGGTCCAGCACGTCCGATTCGATCACGCTGACATGCGATTGCGCCGCGTATCGGGCGCGAAGAATCGGGATCAGCAGCTTGTCCACTTCAATCGTGATCAGCCGTCCGGCACGTGCGGCGAGTCGATCGGTGAGTGCGCCGCGCCCGGGCCCGATCTCGATGACGGTATCGGACTTCGTGATGTCGAGCGCATCAGCGATCTTGTCGAGCGCTCGCGTGTCGGTGAGGAAATGCTGGCCGAGTCGCTTGCGTGGTGGCGGCAGTCGCGGCTGTCGCCCCTCGTCGGTCATGGTGCGCTCTGCAGCGCGGCGATGGCTGCTGCATGCACGATATCCGCTGATGTTGCACCGCGTGACAGGTCGAGCGACGGCTTGCGCAGCCCCTGAATGATGGGACCGATCGCCGTGGCGCCGCTCAAGTATTGCACCAGCTTGTAGGCGATGTTGCCGGCATCGAGTGATGGGAAGATCAGAATGTTCGCCTTCCCTGCCACCGGGCTTCCCGGCGCCTTGCGCGCGGCGACGATGGCGTCGATGGCGGCATCTGCCTGCAGTTCGCCGTCCACCCACAGATCGGGGCGACGCGCGCGCGTCAGCGCCACCGCCTGGCGCACGCGCAGCACCGTGGCGGCTTCGGCACTGCCACGGGTGCTGAAGCTGAGAAATGCGATCATGGGGACATCACCGACGATGCGCACCCGATCTGCTGCGGCAGCGATGGCGATATCGGATAGTTGCTCGACGCCTGGCTCCGGGATCACACCGCAGTCACTGAACGTCAGCACCTCGTGCGGCCACCTCGGCCCCTTTTCGGGTGCCACGAGATAGAAGGCGCCCGACACGCTGCGACTGCCGCCCTCAGCGCCGATCAGCCGCAACGCCCATCGCAACACGTCGGCGGTGGTGTTGACCGCACCGGCGATGCAGGCGTCGGCGTCGCCCATCGCGACCAGCGCATTGGCGAATGCCAGCGGATTCGTCGCATCGGCACGGGCTTCAGCTTCATTGCGTGAGCGCGAGTGGGCCCACCTGGCGAGACACTCTTCAACGTCTTTCAGCTGCGCGCTTTCGTCGGGGATCACGGCGATACCACCGCGTGCACGGACTGCAGCGACGTGTGTGACATCGGGCACGAGCACGGTCGGAGTCGCGATTCCGAGTGCCGAGATCTGTCCGATCGCCTCCAGTGTGCGTTCGTCGGCGCCTTCGGCGAACACGATGCGCGGGCAGCGCGCGGCGGCGCGTTTGTGCAGCGATGCGAGGAAGCCGGTCACCGTTCGGCGTAGCGGAACTTCGAGTGCAGCGCGGCAACCACAGAGGGATGGGTGAGATCGCTCACATCGCCGCCGAACCTTGCCACTTCGCGCACCATCGAACTCGAGATGTAGGTCGTGTCAAGCGACGGCACCATGAACACCGTTTCCAGATCGGCGGCCAGATGCCGGTTCATCAGTGCCATCTGAAACTCGTACTCGAAGTCGCTGACAGCGCGCAGGCCACGGATCAACATGGAGGCGCCGGTTTCGTGCGCGAGATCCACCAGCAGTCCATCGAAACCACGCACTTCAATCCGTGATTCGTCTTCCGTCGCACCTTCGATGAACCGAACCCGTTCTTCGGCGCTGAACAGCGACGATTTTTTCGGATTCGTGGCGACGGCGACCACCAGTCTGTCCACGAAATGCAACGCGCGCCGCATGAGGTCCAGATGCCCGCGTGTTACGGGGTCGAAGCTGCCGGCGTACAGCGCGATGCGACTCATCCTGGATTGGGCTCGTATCCGGAGGGGACTGCAGGGAGACGACGACTCAGACGCGGAAGAAAGTAATGGCCGTCTGCCCATAGCGGCGGCGATCACCGCCGTCGCCGATATCGACGGCCGATGGATGCTCGATGCCGAGTATCGCGGCAAATGGCGTGGCGTGCCACGTGGCGCTCAAACCGGCACCGATGGAAGATGCGTACGGCGGGTCAGCGAAGCCAAGTGAAAACGCCTGTGCGGGCAGCCCTTTCACAAACTGTTCGGCATCGCCGCGATGCAAGGCGTAGCGTTCCGGTGCAGCGCCGAGCAACGCGAGATTTGCCTTGATCGCCGCCAGCGCGGTTGCCGATGAATCGACAAAGGTCACATGCGACGCGCCTCGGCTGAGCGCCTCGATGCCGAGTGCGCCTGATCCGGCGCACAGATCCACCACCGTGGCTTGCGGCACGTCGTACTGAATGATGCTGAACCACGCCTCACGCACGCGATCGCCGGTCGGCCTGACGCCACCGCTGGCCGGAACGGCGATCTGACGACCGCGCCAGCTCCCACCGATGATCCGCATCGGCTCAGCGTCTGACGTCGATCAGATTGATCTGCAGACGATCGGCACCACGATAGTCGTCGCGATCGAGGCGGAAGGCGATATCGACCGGCTGGGCCGGATCCAGCAGTCGCGCGCGATCACCCAGTCTCCAGCCGATAGCGGTTATCGCACCGCGATCGCAGCTGACGGCAGTGCGCACGCCATCGGTGCTGCCGATGCGCTTTGGCGGCGAATCGATCCGTGCGCCGCGCAGGGCGAGCGTCGGTGTCGGATTGCCAAGTCCGTGAGGCTCGAAGTATTGCAGCATCTTTTCGAGATCATCGGTGAGATCGTCAGCCGAAACTTCCAGGTCGATGCGTTGCTCCGGCACGAGATCGTCTGCTGTCAGCTGTTGGCGCGCGACGCAGTTGAAGCGTTCCTGCAGCGTCGGCACGAACTCGGTACGGACAGTGATGCCCGCCGCGGCGCGATGCCCACCGAAGCGCACCAGATGTTCGCGGCATTCAGACAGGCCTGCGTGGAGATCGAAGGCGTTGATCGATCGCCCACTTCCCTTGCCCAGCTCTCCCTCGAGCGCAACCATCACGACCGGCCGGGAAACCTGTTCGACAATGCGCGATGCCACGATCCCGATCACGCCGGCGTGCCATCCCTGCTTCGCGATCACGAGGCCGTACGTCTGATCGAGATCGATCGCATCGACGAGTCGCATGGCTTCGTCGAGCGTGGTGCGATCCAGTGACTGGCGACGCTGGTTGAGTTCTTCGAGTTCACGAGCGATCTCGTTTGCTTCGCCCGGGTCGTCCGTCAGCAGGAGCTCCACGCCGCGCATGGCGTTGCCCAGCCGTCCGACGGCGTTGAGGCGTGGCGCGAGGATGTAGCCGATACGTCCGGCGGTCAGCGGCTTGCCTTCCAGACCCGAGGCGCGGATCAGCGCTCGCAGGCCAGCGTTGCCCGTTTCGCTCATCAGCTTCAGGCCGTATTTCACAAAGACGCGATTCTCGCCGCGCAACGGCGCCAGGTCGGCGACCGTGGCCAGAGCGACGAGGTCGAGCAGCGTGTAGACGTAATTTTCATTTGCGCCCATCGCGCGCGTTACAGCCAGAGCGAGCTTGAACGCAATGCCGACGGCCGCGAAATCCTTGTCGGGAGACGTGCACGCCGGCTGTTTCGGATTGAGAATCGCCACGCACTCGGGCAATGGTCCGCCCGGCAGATGGTGATCGCTCACGATGACGTCGATCCGTGCCGCATTCAGTGAGGCGATGGCCGGTATGGCGCTGGTTCCGCAATCCGCAGTCAGTACCAGATGCGCTTTTGCAGCCACCGCCGCGTGCACGCCTGCATCGGTCAAGTCGTAGCCGTCCGTCAGACGGTGCGGAATGAACGGGATGACGATGGCACCGAGCTGGCGCAGCGCGCGCGTGAGCAACGCGGTGCTGCACATCCCGTCCACGTCGTAGTCGCCGTGCACGAGAATCGTTTCACTGCTGCGCACGGCGCGGACGATCCGCTCCACGGCTGCGCTCATTCCGAGCAGTTGGTACGGATCGCCGATCTGGTCGAGCCGCGGGCGCAGGAAGCGCTTGGCCGAGTCGACATCACCGTAACCGCGTTGCACGAGCAGCTGACAGAGCACGGCCGGCAGCGAGAGCGCGCTCGCGAGCGCCGCCACAGCCGTCGCGTCTGTGACCGGCGGCGGCAGCCAGCGCGCGGGTGGACGGAGCCGCGGAGCGAGAGTCGTCATTTCAGCAAGTTACGGATTGGTCGGAACCCGAACAACACGAAACAGCGCGGTACGCGTCGAAGGGTCGCATCACACGCGGATTCGCTGTGCAACGAGTTTCTGGCGTTCCTGCCGGATTGCCTCGCGCTCGGAAAGAAGGTCACGACGTGCACCAGGCTCCGCTTCCCTGATCTGCCGATCAAGGTCGTCCAGCGCAAGATCGAGTCGCCTGACCTGATAGTGATGCACAGCACCACTGAGGAGTTCAGCGCCGGCGCCGCCGGCCAGATCATCCTTGCGCCGCACGACTTCGTGAAAGACTGCAACGGCAAACGGGGCATCATCATCAAGCGCCAGCTCGACGACGTCGAGAGGATCACCTGCGCGCAGCTTCAGCAGCTGCTCGTAAATGGCGCGCAGTCGATCATCCTCAAACAGAGTGGCGTCGATCTGCTCCGAGGCATCGCGAACCCAGCGTCGATCCTGCACGAGCAACGCGACGAGCCGGAGTTCAGGGCCAGCGACCAGACCGATATCCGCGGCGCGCGGCCGCGTCGGGTCCATTTTCCATCCGAGTTCGGTTCGCTTCTTCTGCCACTTTCCCCGCGGCGGTGTATCGAGCGGCGGCGGCTGCACTTTCGGTACTTCGTACACCGGATCGCGATGCGGTGGATCGTCGTACATGTGCGGGTCACCGGGATCGGTCGGCGGCGCCGCATGCCTTGACGTAGTTGCGCGGCCACCGCGCGCCGATGGCGGCGACGCTGCAGCACGACGGGTCTTCGGCGGTTCTGCCACTTCCTTCTCGATCACGGGCACCGCAACCCGCGTGCGATCGGAAAGCGATGCGACGTAAAGTGACCGCGTGACGGGATCAGCCGTCGCACGGAGCGTTGGCAGCACCTTGTCAATCGCCCGGCGAGCCTTTGACAGATCATTGAAGTAGCCGCCACGGTCAAGCAGTTGCAGCTGACGCTCGAAGATGTCGATTCCTGCATGCAGCGCCCGATCCAGTCCAACGCGACCGCGCTTCGACACGAAGGTGTCCGGGTCATCGCCGTCAGGGAGCGAGACGACACGCACCGCTGCCTTTTCCTGCAGCAGCGCCTTCCCCGCCTTGAAGGTTGCGGTCTGACCCGCCGCGTCGCTGTCATACAGCAGGAACACATTTTTCGTGTAGCGCGTGAGCAGCTGCGATTGACCTTCCGTCAGCGCCGTTCCAAGTCCCGCCACCGCCTGTGTGGCGCCCGCCAGATGGCAGCGAATCACATCCATGTAGCCTTCAACCACCAGCGCCTGATCGTCCTTGCGGATCGAATTTTTCGCCCAGTTCAATCCGTAGAGCAACTGGCCTTTGCTGAAGATCGGAGAGTCGGACGAGTTCAGGTACTTCGGTTCACCGGGCGCGATCAATCGACCACCGAAACCCACCGGGTGGCCGGCGGCGTCGAAGATCGGGAACATCAGCCGTTGGCGAAACCGCGCGCGGACTCGGCCATCATCTTCACGCTTCACCAGCAACCCGGCGTCGAGGAGTTGCAACTCGTTGTATCCGAGAGCACCCAGCTTCGCGCGCAACACATCCGCATCGTTTGGCGCGAAGCCGATCTCGAAACGGTCGCACGACGCACGATCGAGCCCGCGCGTTGCGAGGTACGCCTGCGCTGCCGCTCCGTCAGACGACCAGAGCGTCTCGCGAAACAACTCGGCCGCGGCACCAAGCAACGCCCAGACAGGTTCCCGTGAGTCACGCGCGTCTTCACGCGATCCACGAGTCTCCACGATAACGATGCCGGCGCGATCGGCCGCAGCCCGCACCGCCGTCGGCCAGTCCATGCCGCCGTGCTTCTGGAAAAACGTGAAGACATCCCCGCTTTCCTGACATTTGAAGCAGTGATACGTATTGGTGCGCGTCGAGACACTGAAATTCGGATTCTTGCCACCGTGAAACGGGCACGGCCCCCGAAAGTCACTGCCCACACGGCGCAGCTTCACGGTCTCTCCGATGATCGCGACCAGATCGGCCGCGTCGCGGATACGCTCGATGGTTTCCTGCGGGATCATGGCGGTGGGCGCTGATACGCGGCAGGTCAGCGCAATTCGGCGATCGTGACGCCGGCGCCACCTTCGTTCCACAATCCCATCCGGTGCGACGACACGCGCGACTCAGTGCGCAGCATGCTTGTGACGCGTTCGCGCAGCGCGCCTGTCCCCTTGCCGTGGATGATGCGCAGCTCCTTCAGATCTGCACGCACCGCGGTGTCGATTGCGCGCGAGACGAAATCGTCGATCTCACTCACACGCATGCCGCGCAGATCGACGTCACCGGCACCCATCGGTGGGCCTGTGTCCTCATCGGGATTGCTGACCGCGACTGTAACAGCTGCACGCTCCGGCTTTCTGCCAGTCGCGCGTAATGTCTCGAGCGGGAAACTCATTTTCAACGCGCCGATCGCCACCGTTCCGAGGCCATTCTTCACTTCAATCAGCGTCCCGGCCCGATTCCCAAATGCAGTCGCCTCAACCAGCTCGCCAACTTCCGGCGCGCGATCAGCGCCGCCACGACGTTCGCGCGCGACTTCCACGGCTTTCACGCGCTGCTCGTCAAGCAGACGCTCCAGCTCCCGTCCCTGCCGCTGTGCTTCCGTTTCCACCACGCGGCGGGCCGTACGCGCAGCGTCCTCCAATTCGGTTGCACCCTTCGCGCGCAGCTCGGCAATCACTCCTTCAATTGTCTGCCGCGCCTGCAGCAGATGGCTGCGCGCCGCCTTGCGTGACTCACGCTCCAGATCGCGCTCCTTCTCCTTTACCGCGCGTTCGCGTGTGGCGAGTGCACTGCGCTGCAACTCCGCGTCGGTGACGAGGCGTTCGAGCTGGACTTCGCGCTGTCCGAGTACTTCGTCGCGCTGTTCCAGATCGGCGAGCAGCCGATGCACATCGCGCTCGACCTTCGGCACCCGTTCCTCAGCGCGATCCAGCACATCTGCCGGCAACTCGAGGCGGCGCGCAATACTCAAACCGTACGAGCGTCCCGGGATTCCCTTCAGCAGCCGGTATGTCGGAGCCAGCTTCACCGCGTCAAACTGCAGCGATGCATTCACCACGCCGCCGACTTCGGCCGCGAGCTCCTTCAGCGCGCCGAGGTGCGTCGTTGCGACGGTCAACGTGTTGCGTCGTGTCAGCGCTTCGAGAATCGCGCCGCCGAGTGCCGCGCCTTCGAGCGGATCGGTGCCTGAGCCGAGTTCGTCGATCAGCACCAACGAGCGATCACTCGCCCCGCGCAGAATCTCGCGCTGATGCACCAGGTGCGCGCTGAATGTGGAGAGATTGGCCTCGAGCGACTGCTCGTCGCCGACATCCGCAAAGCAATCATCCACGATTGGCAAGCGGCTTTCCGGGCCAACCGTCGCCGGAATGCCGCTCTGCTGCATAGCGCAGAACAATCCAAGTGTCTTGAGCAGCACCGTCTTGCCGCCGGTGTTCGGGCCTGAGATCAGGAGCGTACGCTCGTCGGGCAGCAATGTCAGGTCGAATGGAACGACGCTCGCATTCCGCGCCAGCAGCAGCGGGTGGCGGCCGAATCGCACCTGCAGACCGTCGGCCGGTTCTCCCAGCTCCGCCGGTTCGCATCCAAACTCATTCGCGAAACGTGCGCGCGCATACAACACATCGAGTTCGACCAGCGCCGCGAAAGCCTCGAGCATCGACGGCTGCAGCGGACGCACGTTGTCAGTCAGTTCGCGAAGAATGCGCTCGACTTCGCGCTGCTCATCCGCTTCGAGTTCGCGAATGCGATTGCCGAATTCCACCGCCGCCGGCGGCTCGATGAAGACCGTGGCGCCGGTCCCCGATGAATCGTGCACGATGCCGCCAAGCGCCGCGCGCGCATGCGACTTCACCGGAATCACATAGCGACCGTTGCGCACGGTGACCGACATATCGGTCACCTGATGATTCGGCTCGAGCTGCGACATGATACGTTCGAGCAGGCGCACCAGTTCACCCTGCGCACCCATCAGCTCACGCCGCAGACGACGCAGCGTCGGTGATGCATCGTCGCGCACAGAGCCGTCGCCATCGATCGCACGATCGATGGAGTCTTCCTCGCGTTGCGCCGCAAGCAGCCGCACCGCGAAGGGGAGCAGATAAGCCGCTGCCAGCGCAGGGCGTCCTGGATCACGCAGCGCCGATTGGGTACGCCGACTGGAGCGCAGCAGCGTCGCGACCGCCGACAGCTGAGCGCCATCCAATGCCGCGCCTTCCAGACGCAATCGGGCGAGCGACTGACCGACGTCCGGAATCGGTTCGGGGTTCCAGCCACCCTCTGCGGTCAGCACCGCGCGCATCGCCTGCACACGCGACAATTCCGACGCCAGCCAGTCACGATCGGTGCGCGGACGGAGTGCGCGCACCGCGGCCGCACCGAGCGTGGACGATGCGCGGTCGGCCACGACGTCCAGGACGCGTGGAAACTCGAGAACGGAGAGAGCGTGACTGTTCACAGCGTGAAAGATGCGGGACAATCGGTCACGACGCAGCCGGATCCCGGAGATGCCGACTTCGTGGTGCAGAGATGCAGACCGGCCCGGACGCTCTCAACTTCGAGCGACCGGGCCGGCGCAACCTGCGGAAAAAGCTTTGAAGCGCTAAGCCAGCTTCGCCAGCTCCTCTCGAACAATCGCGTTGATGACACTTCCCTCGACCTGACCTTTGAACCGCGGCAATACCTTGCCCATGACCTGCCCCATCTGCGTCACGCCACCGGCGATGACTTCGACGACGGCAGTGCGAATCACGGCAGGATCCACTGCTGCGGGGAGATACCGCTCGAGAAGCACGATTTCCTCGGCTTCCTTTTGCGCCAGCTCCGGGCGGTTTGCGGCCGTGTACTGCTCGACCGAATCGCGCCGCTTCTTGATTCCTTTGCGCAGCACCTCGATGACTTCCGAGTCCTCAACTTCGCGCTTCTCTTCATTCTCGATCACGCGAACCCGCTCCTTCACCTCGGCAATGATCGTACTGAGGAGCAGCAGCATCGGCTTGTCCTGCGCCTTTCGAGCGGTGATCAAATCACCGTTCAGTCGGGTGTGTGTCTCGGTCGGCAAACTCAGAACGACCGCGTACGACGGTTCTTGCGGGTGGCCGCATTCATCTTGCGCTTGCGACGCTCGGACGGCTTCTCATAGTGACGATGTTTGCGGAGATCCGAGAGAATCCCTGCCTTCTCGCACTTCTTCTTGAACCGCTTGAGCGCGCGCTCGAAGTTTTCGTCTTCATGGATGACGACTTCTGCCAAAAGCTTCTTCCCCCCTTCGTGGCGTTGGTTGCGCCGGCTGGAGTATTGGTGGTAAGCCCTGAAACGTAGATGGCTAAGGCATGCTGCGTCAATAACTTGGCCAAATCAGTCGACGTGTGTTAGCCAGGCGGCCAGTGCATCGCCCGGCCAGCCAGCAGGTGGGCATGCAGGTGATTCACCGTCTGGCCTCCGTCGGCACCGGTATTGATAACGACGCGATAACCCGGCTCAACCACACCAAGCGCTCTGGCGATCTCTGCCGACATGGCAATCATCCAGCCCGCGACCAACGGATCCGTCAGCGTAGCCAGCGAATCGACGTGCTCCTTCGGTATCACGAGCACATGAGTCGGCGCCTGCGGGCTGATGTCCCGGAATGCCAGGCACGTGTCCGTCTCGGCAACGATCTGGGCCGGAATCTCCTTGCGCACGATCCGGCAGAAGAGGCAGTCAACCATGATTTCCCTCAGGTGTGTTGCACTGCGAGGTGCGTCCGGACGATGCCGAGCGCGACGATTGCCGCTGTTTCCATCCGCAGGATTCCGCCGGCGATCGCCACTCGGCGGAAACCAGCTTCAACCAGCCGGTCTGACTCATCAGGCTCGAAGCCGCCCTCCGGGCCGACGGCAATCACGACTGAGCCGGTCATCCAGACGCCGGCGATCGGTTCCCCTTCCGGATCGAGCAACAACCGCGTCCCTTCGGCGGGCAGCGCCGCGATTGCGCGTTCAGCGTTCGATTCCATGAAGCGCTGCGGCAACCAGGCGCCCTCGCTTTGCAGCAGCGCGCCGATCATCCTCGCTTCGACCTTCTGCGCGAACATCGTCCCTTCACCGCGACCGGTAACACTTCGCGAACGACGCCAGAGCACCGGCCGCCAGGTGGTCACGCCCAGCTCCGTCGCTTTTTCGGCAAGCAGCAGCATGCGTTCCTTGTCCGCCACCGGCACCAGCAAATGCACAGGAGGAAGCGGTGCGGGACAGCGCGGCGACTCGATGTCGAGCTCCAGATGCTGCCTTCCCATACGGATCAGCGTGCCGCTGGCGGTGGTACCCGAGCCATCTCGCACGGTGACCGCTGCGCCTACAGCCAGGCGGCGGACCTTGGCGTGGTGAGCTGCGTCCTCGCCAAGCACGAGGACGCCCGGCGAGAGCAACGGTACGCCCGAGTAGAAATGGGCTACGCCCGGACGATGGTCGCGCTCCACCACTCCCCCTCGCTGTCGTCGGCCAGCATACGCCAGCCGGTTGCGGCGAGATGCCGGAGCATCTCCTCGCGCTCGGACTGCAGAATCCCGCTGATGATCACAACGCCGTCGGTTGCCAGACACTGCGCGACCACCGGCAACAGCTCGATGTGAACGCTGGAGATGATGTTGGCCACCACGACGCGCACCGGCGCGAAGAACGGCAACAGCACCGCTGCGTCGCCGCACAGCAGGTGCACGATGGTGCTGACCCCGTTGCGCTCGACATTTTCTTCAGCGTTTGACATCGCGTCCACATCCAGCTCGATCGCAATGACCTTTGCCGCGCCGCCTTTCGCAGCGGCAATCGCGAGCACCGCACTGCCCGCGCCAAGATCGGCCACGACATCACCGCGAGTCAGCACGTCCGGCAGCAGTCGCAACACGCCGCGCGTCGTTGCGTGCTCACCGGTGCCAAACGCCATGCCCGGCTCGACGATGATTGTTCTCGCTTCGTCGTACCGATCGGCGAGCCACGGCGGCGCGATAACGAAAGTGCCGAGATCGTGCGCCTGGACCGTGCCGTGAAGCTCTGGCGATGCGGTGGTCATGTCGAGCGCAGATACGACAATCCTGGCATCCGCGTCAGCCCGCGCAACTTCGGTGCGCAACCACACCATGTCGTGATCGTCAGGCACGTGCGTCACGAACGCGGCGCCGTCCTCGAGCAGTCCTTCCGCGCCACCGGAGAAAAGCGCTGCGGCCACCGCATCGCGCACACCGTCCTTCGACGGCGTGACGCGCAGCGTCTGCCATGCAGACGACGTCATGCGCCCAACGCTTCCTTCATTCGCGACCAGAAGGTCTTGTTGCGTTCCGTTGGCGCATTGCCGTGCAGCTCGGCGAGCCGTTTCAACAGCTTCTTCTCTTCATCACTTACGCTCTCGGGCGTCCAGACCTGCACTCGCACGTGCAAGTCACCGGTGCCGCTCGCATTCACGCGCGGCAGCCCCTTGCCGCGCAGATGAAACAGATGACCGCTCTGCGTTCCCGCCGGCACTTTGACTTTGAACTCATTGCCGACGGCACCGGGAACCGTCAACTCGGTACCCATGACCAGCTGCGGATACGTAACGAGGATTTCGGTGAAGAGATCCTCCTCATCGCGCTCAAAGCGCGGATTGTCCTCGACCTCGAACACCACCAGCACGTCGCCTTTGGCTCCGCCGCGCGAGCCGACGTTGCCGACGCCGCGCAACGTCATATACTGGCCGGTGGCGACGCCGCCGGGAATGCGCACGTTGATCGTGCGATCGACGCGCACGCGACCGTCGCCCTTGCACTTGCGGCATGGAGACGCGACCACGGTGCCTTCGCCGTTGCACGTGGGACAAGCGGCAACGCTGACAAACTGTCCGAAGAAACTCCTCTGCGCGCGGCGCACCTCGCCGGTGCCACCGCAGGTTGCGCAACGCTGCGGAGCGGAGCCGACTTCCGCGCCACTTCCGGAACACACGTCGCAGCTGTCGAGCACCTTGACGTTGAGGGCCTTGTCAACGCCGGTCGCGACTTCGGCAAGCGTGAGCGGCACGCCGACCTTGATGTCTCCGCCGGGTCGCGCACCACCAGAGCCGCCGCGGCCACCAAACATGTCGCTGGCGCCGAACCCGAAGTCGCGCATGAAGATGTTCAGCGCTTCACTCAGGTCCACGTGCTGGTAACCGGCGCCGGCACCACCGCCACGCAATCCGGCTTCGCCATACCGATCGTACGCGGCACGCTTCTGCGGATCGCGGAGGACATCGTACGCCTCGGTGATCTCCTTGAACTTTTCTTCCGCTTCCTTGGCGCCACCGTTCTTGTCGGGGTGGTACTGCATCGCCAGTCGGCGGTATGCCTTCTTCAAATCGTCCTCGGACGCCGACTTCTCGACGCCAAGGGTCGCGTAGTATTCAGCCATCGTTCACTTCACTCGGGAAAACGCGGTCCGGCTGAAGCCCGGATCGGCGCACGAACGCCCGGCGGATACACGCCGGGCGAAGGGCGGAAACATCGTCGGTTCGGTACGGCGCCGCCACCCGTCCACTTGGTCGGTGGGGCGCTGTGTCCTCCGATCACAACATGTCGGAAACGAGACGCGAGGCGTGTCCAACCAGCGAGATCACCTTCCGATACGGCATCCGCGTCGGCCCGATCACGCCGATGACACCACTCAGTGAACCGAAATGGTATTCGGCGGTGACGATGGTGAATCGATCGAGGAGCGGATCACCGTGCTCATTCCCGATCGTGATGGTGATGCCCGGCTCCGGAGAGCGGCGACGGAGCACATCGGCGATCTGTGCGGGACGCTCGGTGAATGCGAGCAGCTGTCGCATACTGTCGCCGGTCGCGAACTCAGGGTGTTCCGCCAGCAGGGATGGCTGGCCAAGTACCACGGCGGCGTCATCCGATCGGGTGGCATTGGTGAAATACTGCTCGCCTTCCTCAACAAAAATATTCAGGAGTTCAGACGCGCATCCCGGAGCCTGAGCGTCCCGCAGGCGAAGGGCGAGTGACGATCGGATTTCCTTCACCGTGAGGCCCGAAAGCCGCTCATTCAGCACCAGTGCAACCGCACCGATGGCGTCGTCGGCGATCTCGATCGGCAACTCGATGTAGATCGATCGTGCCACGCCGCGTTCCAGTGCCAGCACCATGAGCAGGCGATCGCTCGTGAGGCGAACGAGTTCCACACGCTGCAGGATCGCCGCTTCGAGCTGCGGCCCAAGCGCCACGCCAAGTTCCTGCGTCAGAACGCCAAGCGACAGCGCGGCGCGGCGCAGAATTGATTCGATCGCGGTACTGGCACCACTGATCTCGTCGCCCAGCACGCGCTGTTCGGCCGTGTCGATCACCGGCACGCCGAGCAGTGAATCGACGTACACGCGGTACGCGAGGTCGGTCGGAACGCGGCCCGCGGATGTGTGCGGGTGAAAGAGAAATCCTTTCTCTTCCAGATCGCTCATGGTGTTGCGAATCGTCGCCGGGGAGACGCCCAGTCCGAAGCGTCTGGCCAGCATTCGTGACGCCGCGGGCTCCGCCGTCTCCACGTAACTCTGGATGACAGCCTCGAGCACCTGACGCTCTCGATCCGTGAGTTCTGGATGGACGGGCATACTGAACAGCTAGCTAGTCGGCAGGGCTAACGGGAGTGAGGAGCGCGGCAAGGCTGTCAAGTCGCAACCAGCCGGACGGTGTGAGGACGAGCCGGTCGCCTTCGAGTATCGCCCACCCGGCAGTAATCCACGACGCCACCGCCGCCTGCTCCCGTGGCCCGACTCGCAGGCCGCTGTTCGTGCGCAATCCGAGGTACACCGTCTCAAGCAAGCGCGCCTGGCCGCCGATCGGTTCGCTGCCAGCCACTGGATCGTGTCCGGCGAGCACCGCAGCGCGCCACGCAGCGTATGCGGCCACGTTCCAACGGCGCGAATCGCCGTCAAAACCATGCGCCGACGGACCGAAACCCAGATACGGTACACCGCTCCAATAGCTCTGATTGTGGCGCGCCCGGTGCCCGGGCTGGGCAAAGTTCGAAACCTCGTAGTGTTCGAATCCCTGCGCCGCCGCTCCGGCATGCGCGCTGAGGAATTCAGTTTCATAAACGGCTTCATCGGCGGCCATTACGTCGCCTCTCGCGGACCATTTGCCGAGCGGCGTTCCGGCTTCGACAGTGAGCCCATACAGCGAGAGGTGCGGCGGTCGCTTGCCAAGCGCCATCTCGAGATCGCGGGCCCAGACTCTGCCGAGACTTTCCGGCAACGCGAAGATGAGATCGAAGCTCCAGCTGGTGAACGGCGTCTCCCGGATCACATCCACCGCAAAATCGATCTGCTGCGCCGAGTGACTGCGATGCATCCATTTGAGCACACGAGGATCAAAACTCTGCGCACCAAGTGACACGCGCGTAACGCCAGCCGCCTGCCATGCCCGCGCCGCGGCCGGAGTCACGTCGTCCGGATTGGCCTCAAGCGTGACTTCGGCCGTCCGCGACCAGCTGAAGAATTCGCGCATCGTGTCCATCATCTGTGTAACACCTGCCGGTCCGAGGTGCGACGGAGTTCCACCACCGAAGTAGAGTGTCTCGATCGGTTGTGGTGTATCATGCTTTCCAACGCGCGTTGCGATTTCGTTTCGCAGCGCATGCACGAATTCGGCTGCCGGCACATCCCGCCGCACGGCAATGCTGAAATCACAATAGCTGCAACGCCGTGCGCAGAACGGCACGTGCACATACACGTGCCTGGCACCTGGCGTCATGC
>JANMWU010000310.1:0-8434 GCA_031380785.1 Gemmatimonadaceae bacterium | reverse complement strand
CACCACCGGTGCGTTGCGGCACGCCAGCTGGCAGCATGCGGTCACCAGCGTCGCGCGTGACGTCACCGACTGGTCGGGTGGCACCCGGATCGGCGCGTCACTGGCACAGTTCGTCGATGCGTGGGGCACACTGGTCGATCGCCGGACGGTTGTGCTGATACTGAGCGACGGATGGGATACCGGTGCACCCGCCGTCCTCGATCAGGCCATGGCGCGGCTGCACCGGCGTGCCGGGCGCATCATCTGGCTGAATCCCTTGATGGCGAGCGCCGGGTTTACGCCTGCAACGCAGGGAATGCAGGCGGCACTGCCGCACATCGATGTGCTGGCATCGGCGCATGACGTGCAAAGCCTTGCAGCGCTGGTGAAGCATCTCGCGATCTGACGCAGTGCGCGGTACCAGGTGCTGCGTCAGATCAGGGAGGCCGGTTGCCGACCACGTTGCGCATGCATCAGTCGGTCAGTTGTACGCCGCGGCACTCGCACAGGCCCGACGATGTCCGGTCTGCTTCCTGAATGAGCGAGCGCATTGTTGATAGGCGGCCATCGACCAGACCACGCTATTCGAGGCTCGGCTCCCACGCGTCTTCCTCGCGCGGTCGCAGCTCCGGATTGCGCGTCAGCATGCGCACGCACGTGTTCCAGCGCAGGATCACTTCGTCGTTTCCGGGTTCGCGCACGCCCTCGGCCTTGGCATACCACGCCAGGGCCTTGTCGATCGCGTCGAATGCCATTTCTGTCGATTGCCCCGTGGTGCGATGCAGCATCGCCTTGGCCCACCGTTCGCAGATCACGCCGTTGTAGTAGGCGTGTCGGTAGTGATCACGGAGCCGCGCCACCGCCACCCGCGCTCGCGCATGATCCACGGCGCTCCCTGTGCTGAACTGATCGGTGATCGCGAGCACGTGCATCACCAGTGCCTCGACGTTGTCTGGTTCGACGTTCAGGACATCGAGACAGATGCTCTCGGCGGCCACCGAGTCGTTGAGCAGGCGATACCGATGGGCCTTCTGCAACGCGGCAGCAACGCCTTCACGGCTGATTGGCTTGATGGCAGGTGGCGTCCATGTCATGTCTTCTTCCCCCGGATCAGCCGCACGAGTTTGACGAACGGATCGTAGAATTCGTCCACCACACGCTCCTTCAGCGGAATGATCGCGTTGTCAGTGATGGTGATGTTCTCGGGACACACCTTCGTGCAGCACTTCGTGATGTTGCAGTAGCCGATCGCGTGCTCGTCCTTCAGATCGTGCAAGCGATTCTCGGTGTCGAGCGGATGCATTTCGAGCGCTGCCGCATACACCAGGTGTCGGGGGCCGATGAACTCATCGTGCTTCTGGTGATCGCGCAGGACGTGACAGACATCCTGACAGAGGAAGCACTCGATACACTTCCGGAATTCCTGCACGCGGTCCACGTCCACCTGATCCATGCGCCACGTGCCGTCGGGCGCGTCGGGTGCGCGAGGCCTGAACTTCCTGATCCGTTTCTTGACTTCGAAGTTCCACGACACGTCGGTCACGAGGTCACGCACGTGGGGGAACGCGCGCATCGGCTCGACGGTGACAGCCTCGTTCGGCGGCAGCGCATCCATGCGCGTCATGCACATCAGCTTCGGGTTGCCGTTGATCTCGGCCGAACATGATCCGCACTTTCCTGCCTTGCAGTTCCAGCGGATCGCGAGGTCGTTGGCCTGCTCGGCCTGCACCTGGTGCATCGCGTCGAGCACCACCATGCCTTCGGTGATCTCGGCCGTGTAGTCCACGAATTTCCCCGTGCCGCGCTCGCCGCGCCAGATCCTGAACGTGGTGGTTGCCATCAGGACTTCTGCTCCTCGATTATGGCCTTCAGTTCGTCTGGCATCGTGGGGATCATGCGCCGCTCGAGTTCCATCTGACCCGCAGACCCTTTCTTCAACACGATGTTGAACGACGCGTACGCCGGATCCTTGTCGGGATAATCGTCGCGGAAGTGGCCACCGCGGCTTTCCTTGCGCTCGAGCGCGGCGCGTGTGATCGCCTCTGACACCGTCATCAGATGGTGCAGATCAAGCGCCGTATGCCACCCGGGGTTGTACTCCCGGTTGCCGTGCACGCCCACCTTGCGCGCCCGCTCACGAAGTGCGGCGACACCATCCAGCGCACTGCGCATCTCTGCCTCGACGCGCACGATGCCGACCAGCTTCTGCATCATGCCCTGCAATTCGTGCTGCACTGCGTACGGCGCCTCCGGGCTCCCACCGCGTTCAAACGGCTCGAGTGCCGAGGCCACCGCCGCGTCGGCATCACCGGGTGACAGGTGTGTGGTCGCGTTGCCCTTGGCGAAGGTGGCGGCGTGCTCGCCGGCGCGCTTGCCGAAGACAAGCAGGTCGGACAGTGAATTGCCGCCGAGCCGGTTTGCACCGTGCAATCCCGCCGCGCATTCCCCGGCGGCGAAGAGCCCGGGCACGTTCGACATCTGGGTGTCGCCATCGACACGGATGCCGCCCATGATGTAGTGAGTGGTCGGACCGACCTCCATCGGAACCGCGGTGATGTCGATGTTCGCGAGCTGCATGAACTGGTGATACATCGACGGAAGCTTCTTCCGGATGTGCTCCGCGCCCTTCGGGATGCGCTCCTTGATCCACGCGATGTCGAGGAAGACACCGCCATGCGGGCTCCCCCGTCCTTCACGCACTTCGCGCTGAATGCAGCGTGCCACATGATCGCGCGTCAGTAACTCGGGCGGGCGGCGTGCGGTCTTGTCGCCCTGTGTGTAGCGCCAGCCTTCCTCTTCGCTGTCTGCGGTCTGACTCTTGTAGTTATCGGGAATGTCGTCGAACATGAAGCGCTTGCCATCCGAGTTTCGCAGCACGCCTCCCTCACCGCGCACGCCCTCGGTGACGAGAATTCCCTTCACGCTCGGCGGCCACACCATCCCCGACGGATGGAACTGGACGAACTCCCTGTCAACCAGCTCCGCACCTGCATCGTAGGCCAGCGAATGCCCGTCGCCCGTGTACTCCCAGCTGTTGCTCGTGATGTCAAATGCGCGCCCGATGCCGCCGGTCGCGAGGATCACTGCGCCCGACGCGAACAGCTTGAAGCGACCGCGTTCGCGATCGTAGGCCATCGCGCCAGCCACGCGATCGCCGTCCTTGAGCAGCTGGACCACCGTGACTTCCATGTGGACGTCGATGCCCTGATGAATGGCGTGATCCTGGAGCGTCCGGATCATCTCGAGCCCGGTGCGATCGCCCACGTGCGCGAGCCGCGGATACCGATGCCCGCCAAAGTTGCGCTGGAGAATGCGACCATCACTCGTACGATCGAACACCGCGCCCCACGCTTCCAGCTCCCGCACCCGATCGGGCGCCTCGCGCGCATGGAGCTCCGCCATGCGCCAGTTGTTCAGGTACTGCCCGCCGCGCATTGTATCGGCAAAATGCACACGCCAGTTGTCGCGGTCATCCACGTTGGCCATCGCCGCCGCGACGCCGCCCTCGGCCATCACGGTGTGCGCCTTGCCGAGCAGTGACTTGCACACCAGGCCGACGCGCGCGCCGTCCGCGGCCGCGGCGATGGCCGCGCGCAGACCCGCCCCACCGGCGCCGATGACAAGGACGTCGTGTTCGACGCGCTCGTACTCGGCCATCTAAAGAATCCTCAGGTCGCGGAGCACGCCCGACGCGCAGAGGCGGATGTACACATCGGTCAGCGCCACCGAGAAGAGGCTGCACCAGGCCCACTTCATGTGGCCGCGGTTGCAGGAACTGGAGCAATCATAGGCGAGCTTGCGGACGCGCGCTTTCGACATGCGGTCCCGCATGCCGCCCAGCACGTGGCGCATCGAATGGCATCCGATCGTGTAGCCCGAGAGCAGCAGCACGTTGACGAACATGATGATGGTGCCGACGCCGACACCGAAATGCGTGACGCCACTGCCGTCGTCGAACCAGAGCGCGAGATACGCGTCGCGCCACAGGAAGATCAGCAGAATGCACGACAGAAGCAGTCCGTAGCGGTGCACGTTCTGCATGATCAGCGGAAACGAGTTCTCGCCGAGATACGTTTTGCGCGGCTCACCGACGGCACAGCCTGGCGGGTCGGCCCAGAATGCCTTGTAATACGCGCCCCGATAGTAGTAGCACGTAAATCGGAACAGCGCCGGGACCGGAAGGATGAACAGTGCTGGCGAGAACGGAACGAAGCCCGGCCACCAAGCCGGCCTGGGCCCGAACCACGCATGCGGCGACGCGCCGAAGAGTTCCGGCGAATAGAAAGGCGAGAGATACGGACCGTGCGCGTAATTCGCGTTCTGGAACGCGGCCCACGTGGCGTAGCCCAGAAAACTGCTGAGGATCGTGACGACTACGACGTTCGGGATCCACCAGCGGTCCCGGCGCAATGTCTCGCCGAACTTCCGCTGTTCCAGCACCTGCAGCGAACGTGACATGCGGTGCTTCCTGCGCGGTCGTGAGGTAGCGCAACGCTTGTGCGTCGCGGTCAGAATTCGCTCTCGGGCCAGAGCTCAGTCGGAAAGAAGATGCTGTCGGTCGCAACGCTCAGCAATGCGGAGATCCAACCGGCCGCGCGACCGGCGCCCTCGACTTGGCGTCGTATCCGGTGGCGCTCCCTGACATCCGGTTGGTTCGTTCTGATGCGTTGCGGAACCCGGAACCCGGAACATCGTCCGCCGCAAGCGCGTGCGGATCGGGTGCCACAAGGCCACCCGCGGCATGGAGCGCGGAGCAAGTCGTGATGGCAGTCGGCCATGACGTCGCCAGCTCGCGCAATGTCAGATCGGTATCCAATTCGAGTTCTTCCGTCGTATCGGATGTGAACTGCGCTATGGCGGCGGAAACGATGGCGGTACTCCGCGACCGCAGACGGCAGGCAACCAAATCGGCGGCATCCACGTGCCGCAATGCGAGCAAATGATCGCCGGAGCGCGAGCACGCTGTCGCGAGTGGCGTCTTCTCGAATCGTTCCACCGCCAAAGGGGCGAGATACGACAGCGCAGCGCGGCGACGGATGAGATAGCGAACGTCACCGTTCGTGAGTCGCTCAATCGGAATCGCGCGCACGGTTACGAGTCGCGTGTCGGCGGTGTCGCCTGCAAGCGCGCCTTCAAGTTCGTTGACGCTCTTCTCTCGCCGCGGGCGTCGCGCTGACATGACCGACGCACGAGGAGAAGGTGGACCGGCTGGGTAACGCAAATGGGTTCTGCTGCGACGCGGCCGCACAAAAGGCCGTCTTGATCACAATACCTCGGTCGCCGTGGCTGCAGCGACCCACGTTCGCCAGCTTTCCGGCCGACCAAGCCACTCGTGCGTCGGCTACGTGTCTCCACGCAAATGCGCGAGCAGTGCCTGCGCGCCAGTGACCACGGCAGCCGTGAACAAGCCGCCGCAGAGCAGGAACGCATAGAACCAAGGCTCCGCTACGCGGCGGGCTTCGACGTCTGCATCACGCTTTCGCGAGACGAGACTGCGGAGTCGCTCCGTGCTCGCGACGGACGTGTCGCCCGGCGCTGGCAGCGCGAGGTTGATCGCGGAGTCCAGCGACGCAATGGCGACAGCGCTTCCAGCAGACGCCGTCGCCATCCGGCTGCGCGCCAACGCCTGACATCCGAGGCCGAGGAGCAACAACACGAGGCTGAGGCGTGGAGTCTGAAACGAGCGTAAGCGGGCGACAATTGCGACCAATGCGTTCTCTCTGATTGATGCGGAAAGTGCTATGCGTGGCGCCGTACGACTTCACAATGGGCGCACTCCACATGGTGGCGTGCTGGCTGAAAAATATGACTGGGCTGGCCGCCCTTTTTTGCGTGGGTTAGCTCAAGAGTGCTACCTGCAGGAACCAGAGCCGCCGGCGACCCGCCTGCGTGTCGCCCCTTTCGGAGGACCAACCCATATCAGCGTCGCCCCGAACAGTCGTGCGGTCGGACGTTGCGCCCTCAACAGTCTTCCTCGGCCTCGATGTGCATAAGGAGTCGGGCACCATCGCAGTGCTCCTCAACGAAACGAGGTTCTGCTGCGACGCGGCCGCACAAATGGCCGTCCTGATCACCATACGCGGGCCGCGTTGTCCGGAGCAATCCGAGTTAGCCAGCGCGGCGCGCAAGGACACGCGCAGCTACCCAACCAAGACTCACTGCAACGGCGACGACCGGAACACCGACCAGAGCCATCACCTCCCATGGTCGCTCGACGAAAGCCTGTCGGACGATCATGGCCGCGGTGCGAAAGATGCTCTGCAGGGTGCCATCATACGGCAGAACATAGGCAAACTCCCAAGGCGCTGCATTGCGAAGTCGACCCACAATTAGGCACAGCGCGGAAGTCGAAGCTGCCGCTACCCAGAAAAGTCCGAGCTGCCGAAGTGACCACGCGGCGAGCGACATCTGTAGACTCCTGGTCAGAGTTCGTCTGACTCGCGATCCATGAAGGTCAGTCAGCTTCCCGTCATTCGCTGTCGCCGCTCACCCGCGAACGTAGACAGAATTCATGCCATAGGCCAGGAATATCTTCCAGCTCATACAACAGGTCGCCGCCGTGGTAGAAGCCAAAGTGTGCGACGCGGGCCGCCATGCCTGCGAAAGAGAGCTGCTCGGGCACTAACAGATGGTGATGTCGCCACTCCGCCTGAAACGCCTCTGGATCACGGCCTTCCCTGACCGTTACGATCGTGCCGACCGCAAAGTCTTCGGCGTATGGACCGTGCATCTCTCGCCGATGGTCAGTCTGGCGAACGACACGGGGTTCTGCTGCGCTGCGGCCGCACTAAAGGCTGTCCTGCTCACAATACGTCCGCCGCAGTGTCGGTCCCGCGCACCATGCGCTTCGGCAAATCCAGATCGAAGCCAAACGTCAGCCGCGCTTCTGCGCGGCCTCGCGCCAAGACGGCGGGATCGTCCGCGCCGGGGCTCACTTCCGCAATCCACACCACATCGTAGCCGTGGCCGCGTAAATACTCGACCGACGCGCGCGGCACATTCTCGTCTGCGAGCAGCGGTTACGCCGCGCCCGACGCACTCACGCCGCGTCGAACCGCAGCGAGTAGAGCGATTCATCGTGCAGCACTTCCGCGGAATACGCGAACACGGCCCGCAACGCCTCAGCGGTCAGCGTCGGATAATTCTCGAGCACCTGCGCCGACGTCCATCCGGCGGCGAACAAGCCAAGGACAAACTCGACCGTCACGCGCGTCCCCTGGACGATCGGCTTCCCGCGGGCGATGTCGGCCGCGGTGCTGATGTAGGGCTGCCAGTTCATCGGGTCTCCGGTGCGGGGCTTCCGGAAACATACCGCGCCAGTGGGCCAAGCGATGCCGCGGACGCAGGGCCGCGCAGGTGCACGCGGTGCCGACAAAGCATGGATGCCGGTTTCGCCCGCTAACGCCCGGTTCAGCGGCGGCGCGAAACGCCGCCCGGTGCAACCGGTTGTCAGGCGTCCGCGCGCCCTTGGTGCCGCAGGACGACGTGCGTGGCCTTCTCCGATGCAACGAATTCGACGCATTCGTATCCCAGAGCCCGCAAGTCAACCCCTTCGAACAGCCGTTCTCCTCCGCCGAGCAGGACGGGTGAGATAGCAAAGTGCAGTTCATCAATGAGGCTCTCGCGAAGATACTGCTGGATGGTGTTCGCCCCACCGCCGATACGCACGTCCATTCCGCCGGCCGCCACGCGTGCCTTTTCAAGCGCCTCGCGAATGCCGCCCGTGACGAAATGGAACGTCGTGCCGCCTTCCATCACGATTGGTGGACGTGCGTGATGCGTCAGGATGAAGACCGGTACGTGATACGGTGGATTGTCTTCCCACCAGCCTTTCCACTTCATGTCCTGCCAAGGCCCACGATCGGGGCTGAACATGTTCCTCCCGAGTATCCACGCTCCAACATTCTCAAAGCCACGAGCGGCGAAGTCATCGTCAACCCCGGTCGTGCCGCCGTCCTTCCCGAACAAGGTCCGCTGGAACGTGCGTGTTGGAAATAGCCACTGGTGCAGATCCGTCCCGCCAATGCCGAGCGGATTGTCGATGTCTTGATCTGGGCCTGCTCCGTATCCGTCGAGCGAGATTGTGAAGCTCGCGACGCGAACTCGTGTCATTTTATGGCTCCGTTTGGGCGCCTGGGCAATATGACTGGGCTGGCCGCCGGTTTCCAGAGCCGGTGACAGTGCAATAAATCGCAGCCTGCAAGCCGCTTGTCGTCTGTGCGCGATGCACCATACGCGACTCAATTCGAAGATCATGACGAGAATCCCGTTGCTCAGCAGTCTCGCGCTACTCGCGGCGTGCCACGACAGTCTCGCGCTACTCGCGGCGTGCCACGACAGTCTCGCGCCGGGAACGAAGACGTCCGGTGCGACCATCCTCAGCGGCGCCGATGTCTCGGACACTGTGGATGCCGTGGTCACGCAGCTCGTGGTCGTCGAGGCACGAGGCAACTCA
>JANMWU010000267.1:0-1797 GCA_031380785.1 Gemmatimonadaceae bacterium | reverse complement strand
AACATCCGAGGCGGGACGGATCCGGAGTGCGCCGGCCACGGTGCCGCCGGCCGACAGCGCCCCCGCTGCGCTGGCACTGCCCAGCACCGGTGACACGGTTGAATTCACGGTGCTGATGGCGGGCCGGTCAGCGGGTCGACTGCGGCAGTGGCCCGACAGTGGTGGCACCGTCACCACGTCATTCAGCTACAACGACCGCGGCCGCGGCCCCGCGCTGACGCAGACGCTCAAGGTCGACAAGGCTGGTCTTCCCGTCGGCATGCAGCTGCGCGGAACCAACTACCTCAAGGTTCAGGTACAGGAAACGGTGCAACTCGCCGCCGGGCCGCTGCTTACCTGGCGCAACGAAGCCGCGGCCGGCCGCACTGCGCCGGGCAGCGGGTTCTATCTGCCGATCGAGACATTGCCGACCGATGTCGCTGTGCTCGCGAAAGCGTTGCTGCTGACCAAGGGGAAGACTGTCGCACTGCTGCCCGATGGCTCCGCCTCACTGAGCACCGGCGAGTCGCGCACGCTCACCGCTGGCGCGCGCACGATGAAGGTGACGTCATACAACATCACCGGGCTTGGGCTTTCGCCCGAGGCTATCTGGCTCGATGCCGAAGGCCGCCTGTTCGCCCTCGGCAGCAGCTGGATGATGGTGATACGCCGCGGATTTGAAGCGGCAAGCAGGGAACTGGTCGTCGCGCAAAGCACCGCATCGCATGCGCGTGATTCTGTCACGGCTGTGCGACTGACGCGCAAGCCGGCTGCGGCGATCGCAATCATTCACGCCAACTTGTTCGACGCGCCGACGCGTACCATGAAGCCGTCGCAGACGGTAGTCGTGCGCGGTGCGCGCATTGTCGCGGTCGGTGATGACGGTGCGGTGGCGCTGCCATCAGACGTGGAAGTGATCGACGCCGGCAACAAGGCGCTGTTGCCTGGCTTGTGGGATATGCACGTGCACGTGCAGGACGAGGATGGACTGCTGAATCTCGCCGCCGGTGTCACCACCGTTCGCGATCTTGCCAACGACACCGACGAACTGCTCGAACGTCGCTCGCGCTTTGACAGCGGTGTGTTGCTCGGCCCCCGCATCATTCCGGCCGGTTTCATCGATGGTCCCGGACCGTACGCAGGGCCGACGAAGGTGCTCGTCGCCACGCGCGACGCGGCACGGGTGGCGGTGGAGACGTACGCAGGTCTCGGCTACGAACAGATCAAGGTCTACTCGTCGCTCGATCCATCGCTGTTTCCGACCATCGTACGTACCGCGCATCAGAAGGGGATGCGCGTGAGCGGGCACGTGCCATTCGGCATGACGGCCGAGCAGATGGTGAAGGCCGGTGCCGACGAGCTGCAGCACGCGAACTTTCTGTTCCTGAATTTTCTCGCCGACTCGAACATCGATACTCGCACGCCGGCTCGATTTACGGCCGTCGCGAAGTACGCGGCCGGCATCGATCAGAAAAGCGAGAAGATGCAGCGTTTCATTGCATTGCTGAAGGAACGCGATGTCGTTGTCGACCCGACGCTGAATGTGTTCGAGCAGATGTTCATCGCGAAGGCGGGCACCATCGATCCCGGATCGCTGGCCATCTCGACCCGTCTGCCGCCGGTGGCGCGGCGCGGCCTGCTTGGCGGAGGATTGCCGTTCACCGTGGCGCAGGAGCCAGTGTACCGCAACAGCTTCATTGCCATGGAACGCCTGGTGAAGAAGTTGAATGACGCTGGTGTGCGCCTTGTCGCCGGTACCGATTCGCGCGCCGGATTTTCGCTGCATCGCGAACTGGAGTTGTACTCCGAGGCGGGGCT
>JANMWU010000251.1:0-2162 GCA_031380785.1 Gemmatimonadaceae bacterium | reverse complement strand
GCACGATGCGCGCGGACCATCTTCGGCCGCGGGCATCGTCTTTCGACCGGCAATATTCGGAACAGGGGAAGCAGCGTGCAGCACACTATTCGGCTGGCGATCAGTTGTGGCCTGGCGCTGCTGTCTCAGGCGCCCGCGAGTCTCGCGCAACGCGCGGTTGCCGCACCCGTCAGCGACTCCACAGACCCGCGCTTCATCACGGCGCAGACGCGCAAGCAGGGTGGGCCGATGCCGGCCGAGCAGCTGGCGCTGGTCTTCGATCACCTCGATAACGCACTCAAGGTGTTTCCCGCCGAGAAGCGGATCGAGGGCGTGACGACGCTGAACTTCACAACCAGAGCGCCGATTCGCACACTCATTCTCGATTTATACCCGAAATACACTATCTCATCGGTTTCCATCAACGGCCGGATCGTTCCGGCGTCCAGCTATTCCAATCCCGAAGGCCAGCTCCGCATCGCACTGCCGGCAGCGCTGGCCGCGGGTGTGAAGTTCACGGCGCAAGTCGCGTACGCAGGCACACCGCCACTGGCCAAGCGCCCGCCATGGGAAGGCGGCACGACGTGGGCGACTACACCCAATGGTGAGCCATGGATCGACACATCGCTCTGGGGCGGCGGGTGCGACCTGCTCTACCCATGCCTTGATCATCCGACGCTCAAGCCCGCGACGTCCGATCTGCACTACACCGTGCCGACCGGCCTTATGGCGCCCGGGAACGGCGCGCTGGTGAGCAAGGTCGAGAAGGATGGTTGGACCACCTGGAACTGGCACGCCCGCAGCATCCACACCTACGGCGCGGTTCTCGATGTGGCACCATATAAGGTGTTGGAAGGCAACTATACAAGCCGATTCGGCAACACAATCCCCATGCGTCTCTACTACATCCCCGGCGAGGAGCGTGACGCGGCCGAGCTGTTTGCGGAGTTTCCGCAGACGCTCGATTTCTGGGAGAATGTGATCGGACCCTATCCTTGGGCCGACCAGAAGATGGGCGTGGTGCGCGTGCCGTTTTCGGGACTGGAGAACCAGACGCTGATCGGCCACAGCGGTGAGTACATCAAGTCGCCGTACGGCTGGAACTGGCTGCTGAACCACGAGTTCGCGCACGAGTGGTTCGCAAACCAGCTCTCCAACGCCAACTACGATGATCTCTGGCTGCACGAGGGACTGGGTTCGTACGCCCAGCCGCTGCTGGCGGAATATCTGGGTGGCGAGATGGACTACATGGCGCAACTCCAGTCGCAGCGCATCGGCATTCGCAATCTGCAGCCGCTCGTTTCAGGTCGTGAGCGGTCCGAGAAGGAAGTCTACGCCGACTCGGCTGGCCCGCGCGGTGACATCTACACAAAGGGGAGTTGGGTCACGCATACGCTGCGCAAGTTGATCGGCGACGAGGCGTTCTTCACTTCGATCCGCACGCTCGTCTACGGCCGCCCCGATCCGCTTCCCGGCAACTTCACGCCGCAATTCGGCACCACGCAGGGGTTTTTGCAGATCGTGAATCGCGTGACTGGAAAGGACTACAAGTGGTTCTTCGATGTGTATTTCTATCAGGCCGCGCTGCCGAAGGTGATCACGACACGTGAGAACGGCGTGCTCAAGGTGCGCTGGCAGGTGCCGGGCAATCTGCCGTTTCCCATGCCGCTCGATGTCCGCGTGGCTGGCAGGATGGTGACGTTGCCGATGACTGATGGTACCGGCGAAACGCCAGCGGGCGCGCGCGCCGGAGTGACGATCGATCCGTCGTCCAAAATCCTCAGGCAGTCCGATGCGATCGACGCGTTTCAGGCGTGGCAGACGGCGCGTGCGGCGGCGGGCGGGAGGCCGCGACCGTAGTGCGAACGGTGTCGCATGCAGCGCTGCCGTCGGGGCGAGCGCTCGCAACGCGGCGAGACAATTCTTCGTGGAGTGTGCGAGCCGGCACACTCGGCGTCACGCCGCGCTGAAATGATGACGCTTGCGATGCCCGGCATCGCTATCGTTCGGCAGTCGGTCGCATCTTCGGCCCATGCTGATCTGTCACCTGCCACGCGTCGAGCGTATCGTATGGGAATGCCTGTGCCGAAGCGCCCCATCACAGTGGATGACCTCGAGTCGATGCCGGACGACGGCAATCGCTACGAGATCATTGACGGTGAGTTGTTCGTGACACCGCCGCC
>JANMWU010000249.1:0-2091 GCA_031380785.1 Gemmatimonadaceae bacterium | reverse complement strand
GACCGCACGCGGCTGTTCAGCCTGGCCGAGTCGCTGGGCGGGGTCGAAAGTCTGATCAGTCATCCGGCCAGCATGACGCATGCGTCGGTGGAGGCGAGTCGGCGGGCAGCGTTGGGCATCACGGAAGGACTGGTCCGGTTGTCCGTCGGCGTCGAGGACGCCGACGATCTGCTGGGGGATCTGGAGCAGGCGCTCCAGGGACTCTGACGGCACGCCAGCACTGACACCGACCGGCGCCTCCACCCGTAGGGACTGAAGCCCGCCCGGTCTGGCGTGGTGCCGCTGGCCGCTTGCTCAGTGGAGTGTCGGAGCGAACGGCGTGTGGCTTCACTGGCAGTTTCGGTTACAAACAGCCAATAGTTCGATGTCTCAAGCGATGAGGATCGCCCCATGCCCGTCACGCCCCTGCCCCAGATCGCATCGACTGCCTGGGAGCATCCCGCCGATAGGGCCGCGCTGAACACGTTGCGCGCACTGCCCGGCTTCGATGAAATCATCCGCAAAGTGGCCGGGTTCTTTGGCGAGAGAGGTTTGCGACATCTCTTCCTCGCCAACGCGGTGCGCACGGGACCGACGCAGCATCCGAAGCTGCACGCCATGATCCGCGAAGTGTGCGAGACGCTCGATGTCAGCGAAGTCCCCGATCTGTATGTCACGCAGACGCCGTTTCTGAATGCGGGTGCCATCGGCTTCGAGCGGCCGTTCATCGTGGTGAATACCGGCACCATTATCGCGCTGAGTGAAGACGAGCAGCGCTTTGTGCTCGCGCACGAAGTCGGGCATATCGCCAGCGCACACATGACGTACCGCACCATCGCGGTGATCGTGAGTACGATCGGATTCAGTGCATTGCCGTTCCTGGCCGGACTGGCGCTGATGCCATTTCAGCTGGCGCTGCTTGAGTGGAGTCGCAAGGCGGAGCTGAGTTGCGACCGGGCGGCGTTGCTGGCGGTGCAGGACACCACGCTGGCGATGCGCACGTTTTTCAAGTTGGCCGGAGGTTCGACCGTGCCGGGCGAAGGTGATCTGGACGCGTTCCTGAAGCAGGCGGCTGAATACGAAAGCGAAGGCAGCGTATGGGATTCGCTGCTCAAGGCGATCAACACCGCCATGCGCGAGCATCCGTTCAACACCGTGCGCGCCGCGGAGCTGCAGCGCTGGGTGGCGACTGGCGCCTACGCGCGCATCATTTCAGGAGAATACCCGCGTCGTGACGGCACCGGGCCGCAGACCACCTATGCGGACGATGTGCGCGGTGCCGCCGACTACTACGGACAGCAAGCGCGCGAGGCGTTCGGGAAAGTTGGCGATTCGTTCTCGCGGGCGGCTGACGCGTTCCGACGGAAATCAGGAAGCTGATCGCACCCGAGGTTGATCGCACCTGAGGCTGCATGGCGCGGCTAAATTGCGCGCCATGAAGCTTCTGCTCGTCGGCGGCGGTGGCCGCGAACATGCGCTGGCCTGGCGCATCAGACATGAACAACCGGACGTGATGCTGATCGCTGCGCCCGGCAACCCGGGGATCGCGGTGCACGCCACGTGCGTGCCGATCAGCGTCACCGACGTGCCGGCGCTGATCGCACTCGCGCAACGCGAAGCGGTGGATGCTGTGATTGTCGGTCCGGAAGCGCCGCTCGCCGCGGGACTCGCCGACCGGTGCATCGCACTCGGCATTCCGGTCTTCGGACCAACTGCTGCCGCGGCGCAGATCGAAACGTCGAAAGCGTTTGCGAAGGCAGTAATGCGCGACGCTGGCGTTCCGACGGCCCGCGCATCGATTCACGTTGCGGTGGACTCTGCAAAAGCTGCCGCGCGCGAATTCGGCGCGCCGGTGGTGATCAAGGCGTCGGGGCTCGCGGCGGGGAAAGGCGTTGTTGTCGCGATGACGATCGAGGAGGCCGACGCTGCGATCATCTCGATGCTTGAAGACAACATCTTCGGCGATGCGGGCGCGGAAGTGCTGGTCGAGGAGTTTATGACCGGCGAAGAGCTGTCGCTCTTCGTGCTTACCGACGGCGAAACTGCGGTTCCGCTTCCCGCCGCGCAGGACCACAAGCGCGTTGGCGAAGGTGACACGGGTCCGAACACCGG
>JANMWU010000243.1:0-4801 GCA_031380785.1 Gemmatimonadaceae bacterium | reverse complement strand
GCCGCCGGTGTGAAGATCGATCTGATCGTGCGTGGCGTCTGCTGCCTGCGAGCCGGGCTCCCGGGCGTGAGCGAAAACATCACCGTGCGGAGCATCATCGGACGGTTCCTCGAACATTCCCGGATCTTCTATTTCGGAAATACCGGCGCACCGGAGTACTTCATCGGATCAGCCGACTGGATGCCGCGCAACTTCGATCGGCGCGTGGAAACGGTGGCCCCGATCGAAGGCGCAATCCTGCATGCGCGCATCGACTCGCTGCTCAACACCTGCCTGCAGGACAATCGTCAGGCGTGGATGCTGCAGACTGACGGCACTTACGTGCAGCGGCATCCGCAGGGCAACGAGGCTGATCGCGGCGCGCACGCGATGCTGATCAAAGATACATGGGGACGAGTGTGACGCGCTGAGCGGCCGTTGAGTGCGCTGGTACGACTCACCGCCGGCTGCGGCGCCGTACAACCGGCCGATCACGACGCGCCGGATTCGATCATCGCAGGAATTCCGCAACCGTGACCGCTACCGTCGCGACCGGCGGAACCGTTGTTGACGAGAGTTGTCAACCGCAGTGGCGTTCGCGGGCAGAGCTGTCGGTAACCACGATCCAGCAGCGCATCGACCAGCATCGCGTCGCTGCCACCGATGTTGATGATCATCGCGTTGGTGTCGGCACTCGTGCTGGCGATCAGCTCGAGTGATCGCGACGGCAGCGCCTGAAGCCAGCTGACGTCGGATGGCTGCTTCGTTTCATACACTGCTTCCCAGTGCTACTTTCGATCCATGTCTTCGCTCGCGTAAAGCGGTACAGGGGCCAAGCGTTGCAGTGCAATCGGAGGAGAATAGCTCGCGCACAAGTCGCACCGCTACATTCCATTGCATCCGTGAAATCAATCACCCGCACCGTCTGGACCCTCGCGCTCATCAGCCTGTTGACCGATGCGGCGAGCGAGATGTTGTATCCGATCATGCCGATGTATTTGCGAAGCCTCGGATATTCGGTCGCCCTGATCGGACTCCTCGAGGGCGTGGCTGAGGCAACGGCGGGCCTGAGCAAAGGATACTTCGGATCGTGGTCTGATGCCGTGCAACGGCGCGCTCCATTCGTGCAGGTGGGGTACGCACTGAGTTCAATCAGCAAACCGATGATGGGGCTGTTTGCGCAGCCGATCTGGATTCTCTTCGCGCGGACCATCGATCGATTGGGCAAAGGCATCCGGACCGGTGCGCGCGACGCGATGCTGAGCGACGAATCCACGCCTGGCACCAGCGGCGCGGTGTTCGGCTTTCACCGCAGCATGGACAGTCTGGGTGCAGTGATCGGACCGGGCGTCGCCGTGCTGTACCTGCGCAGTCATCCCAGCAGTTACCGCGCACTGTTTTTCATTGCGTTCGGTCCCGCACTGTTCGCCATCCTGATCTCGTTGCTGCTCAGGGACCGCGCGGTGCTAAACCAGATCGACGGGACGCGCGCCGCCGTGCCGTTCCGCGCGGGTTTTCAGTACTGGCGCAAGGCGCCGCGCGAGTATCGCAGACTTGTCACCGGTCTGCTGGTGTTTGCGCTGTTCAACAGCTCTGACGTCTTCCTGCTGCTGCGTGCCAGAGATGCGGGCCTGACCGACGCGCAGACCATCGGCGCGTACATCTTCTACAACGTCGTGTTTGCTGTCGCTGCGTGGCCGGTGGGGATGTTGTCGGACCGCATTGGATTGAAGCGGATCTTCATCGCCGGGCTGTGCGCGTTTGCGGGCGTGTATGTCGGCATGGCCGTCGCGCAATCACTCACGGTCCTGCTGCTTCTGTTTGTGCTCTACGGCCTCTACGCGGCAGCAACCGACGGCATCGCGAAGGCGTGGATCGCGGGGATAAGCGACCGTCGGGAAACGGCAACGGCCATCGGGACGTTCAGTGGGTTGCAGAGCGTCTGTGCGCTGGTCGCGAGCTCCCTTGCAGGAGTGCTCTGGACGTGGCTCGGATCGACGGTCACGCTGGCCGTGAGCGGCGTGCTGGCGCTCGTCGTCGCCTCGTACATCGCCGTCGCCACGACACGGCCCACGTCGGGGCGGGCCGAGCCCGTTTGAACCGCGCACCGCAGAAGTCGGTTGACTACCTTCCACATAATGTCATGTCACTTCCGATGCGACACCCCACGAAATTTGCTGAGCGTGCTGGCACTGTCGATGCAGCGTGATTCTGTTGGCGACCGCTTCGAGTGCCGCGAGCTGAGCCGATTCTGCAGCACGCATCGTGAGATGCATTCGTTGCGATCATGTTGGTTGGTGGTCTTCATTCTCGCTGCGATGTTCGCTTCGTCGACGCGCGGCGGTGCACAGGCGCCAGCGCCGCGCGTACGGGTGCGGATCACGACGCGCGACTCACAGCCCATTCCGGACGCGCGTGTCGCGGTTGGCGCGCTCCGGGTGCGATCTGATATTGGCGGCGTTGCGACGTTCCAGGCGCCACCCGGACGCGTCGTCGCAACCATCCGCAAGATCGGTTTCCTGCCCGATAGCGTAGTGCTGACGCTCCGCGTCGGCGACGACACGACGCTGACCGTCATGTTGGTCGAGCAGGCGCAGGCGCTTGCGAACGTTACTGTCAGTTCCACCCGCTCGAGCCGTCGTGTCGAGGACGAGCCGACGCGCGTCGAAGTGCTCGGGCGCGAGGAGCTGGCGGAAAAGGTGAGCATGTCGCCGGGCAACGTGTCGATGCTGCTCAACGAGACGAGCGGCGTACGGGTGGTTGCGACCGGACCGTCGCTCGGCGGTGCCAGCGTGCGCATTCAGGGTCTTCGCGGGCGCTACACGCAATTGCTCTCGGACGGACTGCCACTGTTCGGCCTCTCGACGGAAGGACTCGGCATTCTGCAGATTCCGCCGCTGGATCTCGCGCAAGTCGAAGTCATCAAAGGTGCTGCGTCCGCGCTCTACGGACCCACGGCACTCGGCGGTGTCGTCAACTTCATCTCGCGTCGTCCGGACGATACGCGCGATCTGGTGCTGAACCAGACTTCGCGCGACGCGACAGATCTCATCGGATACGACAGCCGCCGCCTTTCGCGCGCGCTTGGCGTCACGCTCCTTGCCAGCGCCCACCGCCAGCGCGCACAGGATCTGGATCACGATGGGTGGGCCGATATCGTTGGCTTCGAACGGATCGCGCTGCGTCCACGCATCTTCTACACGCGGCCGGATGGCACGACTGGCTTTGCCACGGTTGGATACAACGGCGAGCGTCGGACGGGCGGGACACTCGCAGATGCACTGACGCCGGATGGCACGTCAGCTGTGCGATCGCAGCGGACATCACGTGTCGACGCAGGGATGAGTGTGCGCGTTCCCTTGGACAATGCCAGCAGCCTCTCCGTACGCGCGTCGTACACACTGCAGGCGCGACGGCAGGTGTTCGGCCCATTGACGGAACGGGACACTCGTCAGACAGCGTTTGCGGAAGCCTCAGTGAGCCGGACACGGCGAGCGCACGCCGTCGTTGTCGGACTCGCGTATCAGCGCGACGCATTTGACGAACCGGAGTCACCGCTGCTGAGCTATACCTACGATGTTCCGGCGGTGTTCGTGCAGCACACCTGGTCGCCGTCGGTCGCCTTTGGACTCACAACCAGCGCGCGTGTCGATCATCACAGCGCAATCGGTACGATTTTCAGTCCGCGCGTGTCGCTCATTGCGCGGCGGAATCTGGCCGAGCGCATCCCTGTCACTCTCCGCCTCTCCGGCGGAACGGGCGCGTTCGCGCCGACACCGCTGACGGAGTCCACGGAGGAACTGAGCTTCACTCGCCTCGCGGCACGGCGGGGAACGCAGGCTGAGCGTGCACAGAACGCGTCCGCCGATATCGGCGCGCAGGTGGGTGGACTGGAACTGAATGTGAGTACGTTCGTGTCGCGCATCGATAACGCCGTGCAACTTATCGCTGCGGCGCAGCCTATTGGAGCGCGTGACGCGGTGCTGATTGGTGTTGGTCCACCCGTGCGAAATCTCGGGGCGGAGCTGTTGCTCAAATATCGCATCGATGAGTTTCAGATTACGAGCACCTACGCATTCCTCAATTCCACGGAGTGGGACAGTGCGACCGGTGTCCGTCGTGGGGTACCGCTCTCACCACGCCACACGTTCGGCGCCGTTGTATCGTGGGAGTCCGAAGACGGCGCGCGTGTCGGGCTTGAGGCATACCACACCGGCACACAGTCGCTGGAAGACAATCCGTATCGTGCGATGTCGCCGGCGTTTACGCTGGTCGGTGCCTTGCTGCAGCGGCGCGTTGGCGGTGCGCTGCTATTCCTCAATGCCGAGAATCTGCTTGACGTGCGTCAGACGAAATTTGACCCACTGCTGTTGCGCCGTGCCGGCCTCGGCGGTCGACTGACGACCGATGTCTGGGCGCCGCTGGATGGACGCGTGTTCAATGTCGGAATCCGAATCGATCGGCGCAGAGTCTCGCGCGATTAGCTCGACAAACGTCGCAGCAGGTGCCTATTCGACCGGGTCGACCGCCTGTTCAATCCACCGCGTCCGTCGATTCCCATTCGACCGGCTTCCCATCCGGCCCGATCACCAGCACCGGAAAGTCCAGCAGCTTTTCCAGCAGATCACTCTTTCGGCTCGCGCCCCACAGCTCAAGTCGCGTGGTGCGCGCGCGCGGATCCGGCACCGGTGTCAGTCGCAACGCCCGCTCGGTCCAGCGCACCTTGATCTGCTGCACGGCGCCGATATGTCCGCGGTCGAATCCATCGGCGACGCGCAGGATTGCGGCGAGGCGCTTTACCCGCAGCTGCTGTTCCTTCGTC
>JANMWU010000205.1:0-2885 GCA_031380785.1 Gemmatimonadaceae bacterium | reverse complement strand
GCATCGCTGCTGCCGCGCCGGCGCGTCCTGTTCGTTGGCGGCGTGGCAATGGCATCGCTGTTGCTCGCGCTGGTGCTGCAGATAACCGGCGCGGTGCCCGACAGCACATTTCTGCACGTGCAGTCGATGCGAGGCGCGTGGACGTCATCGCTTGCCGGCGTGCTGCTTGTTTCCATCGCGATGCTCGGCCTGGGCTGGACGCAGTTCACGCTCACGGAGATGCTCCGACATCGCGCCATGCGCTATCGGGCGCTGATGGACACCGCGTCCGACCTGTTGCTGGTGCTCACGCATGACGGTCGCGTCACACACGTGAACCGGGCCACGCTGGCACTCGCGCGGTGCGAACGAAAGGACGTGATTCAGGATGGCGTTCCGCGCCTGTTGCTCGAAGAAGACGTTGCCCTGTTTCGCAGCCGGATCTCGCGGGCCCTTGGCGGCGAGCAGCAGTCAATGATGCTGCGCGCGCATGCCTATCACGGTATTCGCTGGTTGTCATGCACGCTGGCGCCGATGTCGCCGGGTGTTCCGACGTCGGATCTGCTGGCGATCCTGCGTGATGTGACGGACGACCGCCTTGCCGCCGACACCGTGCGTACCAGCGAAGCGCGGCTGCGCGCGGTGTTCAATCAGGCGGCGATTGCGATCGCACTGCTGGATCTCGATGGCTTCTTCGTCGAAGTGAATCCGGCCGTCGAGTGGCTGCTCGGCTACGATGGTGTGGGACTGGTTGGTCGCCGCTGGGATGCGTTCTCACCGCCGGAAGACCGCGAGCACGCCGCGCAGATTGTCGCCAGCCTGCAGTCGCCGGAGCGTGACAATGTGTCGCTCGAGCAACGCTTCGTGCGAGCTGATGGTCGCGTGCTGTGGACGATGCTCACCATCTCGCGCGTCGACAATCCGACGGGATCAGCAGGGTTGATTGCGATGTTGCAGGACATCACCGAGCGCCGCGCGCTCGAGGCCCAGCTGACGTGGCAGGCGTTCCACGATCCGCTCACGAACCTCGCCAATCGGGCACTGTTCCGTGAACGGGTCGATCGCGCGCTGAGTCTGCGTGGCGCGGCCACCGGCAGCGTCGCGGTGCTGTTCCTCGACCTCGACAACTTCAAGACCATCAACGATTCGAAGGGGCATGCGGCCGGCGACCAACTGCTGTTTGAAGTCGGGCGACGGCTGCTGAACGCCACCCGCGGCTGCGACACGGTGGCGCGCCTGGGTGGCGATGAGTTTGCGATTCTGATCGACAACGTGCGCGTGGCGGCTGACTGCGTACGGGTGGCTGACCGCATTCAGCAATCGATGCAACATCCGGTGCAGCTTGACGACGCCGAAGTGACGGTCAGTGCCAGCATCGGCATCGTGCGCGATGCCGGTGACGAGTCGGCCGACGACATCCTGCGCAATGCCGACGTGGCGATGTACAACGCCAAACAACGCGGCAAGGGACGTCACTCGCTGTTCGAACCGGGCATGCATGACAAAGCCGTCGAGCGGCTGCGGCTGCAGACCGACCTGCGCACGGCGATCGACAACAACGAGATCACGCTCGCCTACCAGCCGATCGTGACGCTCGACGATGGACGGCCGTGCGGCTTTGAGGCGCTGGCCCGATGGACGCACCCGGAGTTCGGACCCGTATCCCCGGCGACGTTCATTCCACTCGCCGAAGAAACCGGCATGATCGTGGCGCTGGGATCGAACCTGCTGCAGATCGCCTGTACACAGGCAACGCGGTGGAATCGGCTGCCCGGCCTGCGCACACCGATCGGGATTTCCGTCAACCTTTCCGGACGCCAGCTGGAAGAGCCACAGGTGGTGGCGCATGTGCAGGACGCACTCGAAATCAGTGGCCTCGATCCGGCGCGGCTCACACTCGAAATCACCGAGAGTGCACTGGTGCACAACTCCGACACGATGCGCGAGCGTCTCTTTCAATTGAAGGAGCTCGGGATTTCGCTGGCGATCGACGATTTCGGCACCGGCTACAGCTCACTGAGCTATATCCAGCAGTTCCCGGTGGATGTGCTGAAGATCGATCGCAGCTTTGTGGAAGGACTTGGCCGCACCGGAGGAACCGACGCGGCGCTCGCCCGCACCATCATCGCACTCGGCGCCTCGCTGCAGCTGCGCACGGTGGCCGAAGGGATTGAAGTCGAGGCACAGCGTGCCATTCTGCGCGAGCTTGGTTGCGAACTGGGTCAGGGCTTCCTGTACGCCAGACCGATGGCGGCGGGCGACGTGGAGGCGTGGCTATCCGAGGTCTTTGGCATGACCCGCGGCTTTGCGGTTCACGGCGATGGTTTGGCCCGACCAATTCCGCGAGGCGTGCGTCGCGACACGGGTGAGGTCGCGCGGGTCGGCAGTTAGCCCGGATTTCTCACCACGGGTGAGAATTTGGCGGCGGGTGGTGATATGACGCGTGGTGCGGTGCACGCGCCGGTGCGGGCCGGCGCGTCGGCCCCGTTTTGCGGGCCAGCGCGGCCGATGTCCTGTCGAAGTTGTCAGCACGACACGCGCACGGTGCGTGTCGTGGCGTTCTCGGGGTCGCGACGCGGCCCCGGGCGTCCGGGGCGCGGGGGGCGCACGGGTGTTCAGCGCGGTCGCGTCACCATCGCTGCAGATTGGCGTGGACCTGCGCGAAGAGCGCGGCGTGTGGACAGCCGCTGGCGAGGGCGAGCCAGACTTTGCGCACCGTCACGCGAATGCGCGCACCGATCTTGAGCAGCGTCAGGCGAATGGTCGTGCACTGGGCCTTCGCCATCGCGGTGCCGGCGAGGCCGAGGCGCCGCAGCGCCGCCAGGAGCAGATACGCGACGGACGAGCAGTACAGACGCAGCTGATTGGCGCGGAGCGTCGCCGCGCTCGTCCGATCCGCGAACAGC
>JANMWU010000149.1:0-8759 GCA_031380785.1 Gemmatimonadaceae bacterium | reverse complement strand
CGGGTAGCTTCGCATGCTGTTGGAGCGATGGCCGAGAGGCTGAAGGCACCGGTTTGCTAAACCGGCGTACTGGGAAACTGGTACCGAGGGTTCGAATCCCTCTCGCTCCGTGCGACGGGTCCACCCAGCGGTGGGCCCGTTTTCATATCCGCCGACCGAAGGGAATCTCTGCAGAATTCGGATGGGCCGCGTTGTGGGTGCGTGGGTGCGTCCGCCAGGCGCCCGACTACGCCGTAGCAGAGCTACGGCACGGGAGGGCAACGACGCGGACGCACCCACACCACCCACAACCCTTCGGGCGCAACGTGGTGGGGCGCAGCAGCTCGGCGTTGCGCTCGGTCGGCGTACGGACGTACGCCTCCGTCGCGCGCCTTGCTCTGCACCCCACCACGTTCCGCGCGGCCCATCCCAATTCTGCAGAGGTTCCCTAAGCATGACCGCCTCGCCTCCTCGACTCCGCTTCGCCCCCTCCCCTACCGGCTATCTCCACGTCGGTGGCGCCCGTACCGCGCTCTTCAACTGGCTCTGGGCGCGCAAGACGGGCGGCAAATTCCTGCTGAGGATCGAGGATACCGACAAGGCCCGCAGCACTGACGAAAGCACCCGCGCGATCTTTCACGGCCTCGAATGGCTCGGCCTCGACTGGGACGAGGATGTGGTCTATCAGGGCGCCAACGTGGCGCGGCACAAAGCCGATGCCGAGCGCCTGGTCGCGAATGGCTCGGCGTATCTGGATTTCACGTCAGTCGCCGAACTCGATCGCCTTCGCGCGGAGGCCGACGCCCGCAAAGAGCCCTTCCGCTTCGATCGACGGCTCGCCACCTGGACGCCGGACGAAATCGCGATGAAGCGCGCCGCCGGCGAACCGTATACGATCCGCTTCCGTGTACCCGCCGGCACCACCAGCTGGGACGACATCGTTCACGGTCGCATCGCGTTCGACAACAAGGAGATCGAGGATTTCATCATCCTCCGTTCCGACGGCACGCCGATCTACAATCTTGCTGTCGTGTCTGACGACATCGCGATGGGCATCACCATCGTGATGCGCGGTGACGATCACATCTCGAATACGCCGAAGCAGATTCTGTTGTACGAGGCTCTTGGCGCCCCGCTGCCGCAGTTCGCGCACGTGCCGATGATTCACGGCACCGACGGCAAGAAGTTGAGCAAGCGTCGCGATGCGGCCGCAGTGGGCGACTGGGAGTTCAAGGGAATTCTGCCCACTGCGATGGCAAATTTTCTGGCGCTGCTGGGCTGGAGTCCGGGCGACGATCTCGAAGTCATGATGCCGGACGAAATGCTCGCCCATTTCTCGCTCGAGCGCTTGCATCGGAAGGCGGCGATCTTCGACACGCAAAAGCTCGAATGGATGAACGGGCAGCACTTGTCGAAGCGTCCGCTCGATGAAGTGTTGCCGCGCGTGGTCGATGCGCTTGTCCGCCACCAAGTCGCCACCGCCGAACGTCTCGCCGAAGACCCGACCTGGACTGCGCATCTGGTCGATCAGCTGCGCGTGCGTGCTCGCACAGTCGAGGAAGTCGTGAAGCAGGCGCGTCCATACTTGATTAATGAACTCGAATACGATCAGGACGCGGTTGCGAAATCTCTGCTGAAGGATCGCGCGGGCAGTGCCGACATTCTGACTGCGACACGGGACGCACTTGCAGCTGCTCCGGCCTGGACGGTGGAGGTGCTCGAGCCGGCCCTGCGAACACTCGCGGAATCGCGCGGCCTGGCGGCGGGCAAGATCTTCACGCCGCTTCGGGTTGCGATCACGGGACTGTCAGTCAGCCCGGGCATCTTCGATGTCCTTGCGCTGATCGGCAGAGACCGAAGCCTCGAGCGTCTCGCGCGCACGATCGACATGCTGGCGACGATGGCGTAGGCACCCACTCCGGGACTCCTGCGATCCGGTCGCATGGAGCCCCAATGAGTGACGCCTTGACGCCGACGGAAGCGAAGGTCTACCAGTATCTCATCGAATTCCTCGCGGCCAACAGTTACCAGCCGAGCATCCGCGAGATCGGTCGCCAGTTCGACATCAAGTCCACCAAGACGGTGTCGGATGTTCTTGGCAGCCTCGCGCGCAAAGGCTACATCCAGCGCAATCAGGCGCGCTCACGCGGACTGCGGATTCTCGGCGCGCAGGGCGGCGCCACCCGCGCCATTCCGTTCTACGACCGGCTCTCGGCGTTCGGCCCGCCGATCTCGCCCGACCAGCGAACCGACTCGATTCTCATCGATCGCCGACTCGCACCGGGTGATAGCTCGTTCTTCGTACGCATCGTTGACGGTGCCATGGCATCGTGCGGCATTCGCGCCAATGACACGGTGCTCGTGAATCCTGATTTCGCCGCAATGGATGGTGACCTTGTTGCCGTTCGCGTCGGCCATCACGCCGTCATCCGCACCTTTGAGCAGCGCGGCAACGACGCGGTGCTCAGTGCGCCATCCCTGGATGCACCAGCGATCACCGTCCCTTCCGGCGACGAGCAGATCGTGCTGGGTGTGGTCAGCGCGGTGTTCCGCGGCATGCTGCAGGTCGACACGCTCGACCCGGACGCGGAAGCCGCGGCGTAGCGATCAAGGGGTCAGAGATCTTGATCCGATCAAGTGCTCTGTCCCCTTGATCCGTTCAGCGATCCTGCTGCTGGATCGGCGCCGGTGTCACGGGAACGGGCTTATCCAGCCCATCACGCCCTTCCTTGCGTTCGCGATCACGACGCTCACGAATGCGCTTCACGCGTTCGTTGAATGTCTCCGCGTTCAGTGCCACCTGCGCGCCGGCCTGAATCTGATTGTGCATCTGCCACGGATTCTCGGCACGCAACAGCGCTGACGGATTGCCGCCGATTCTGTTCAGCGGCAGCAACGCGAGCAGGGGAGCCGGCAACGTGAACTTGCCAAGCACGATGCCCTTCTGTGTCCAGCCGTACTGCTTGCCGCCGCGCGTGAATGTCAGGTCGGCTCTTCCGTCCTCGGTCACATTGCTGCGCGGGTTCCTTTCGAGGCTGTCGGCATACTCCGCGAAGCGCTCCATGATCACACTGTCCAGCCGCTCCTTCGGTGTCAGCACCACACGCGCTGGCTCCGCTGGTCCCGGATACAGTCGGGCATCATATCCTGGCACCACACCGCGCACGCCGGATGCAGCGCCGTTGCCGTAGCCTGCACCGATACCACCGCCGCTGCCGCCACTTCCGCCCGACGCGGCTGGTGTGGCGACCGGAATCGAAGTCGGCGCCACGAGTACGTTGGCATTCCGCGGTGCCGATGCCTTCACCACCGTGCTCACCGGCGCACCGCCGGCATTGATGCTGCCGCCCGGTGGGTGCACGGCCACCATCTGGACTTTTTCCTTCGTGATGGTGCCAGCCGGTCCGATCAGCCACTCGGCGATGCCGTTCGAGCCAACGACTGCCCGAAGCAACACCGCGGCGATAACGACATGCGCCACCACCGAAAGAGCAATCGCCAAGGGCGATTGCTTCTCAGGTTTACGCGGCCGGAACAACATCAGACGACCGCTCCGAACGACGCCAGCACGCGACCCGCGCGGACTGCCGCTTCGCGCATCCGCTCGGCGGTTGCAATAAAGCTGATGCGAAAGAAGCCTTCGCCCCCTTTGCCGAATCCGGTGCCGGGCATCACCACCACGCCTTCGTCGTCAAGCAGGCGATCAGCGAAAAGCTGCGATGGAATTCCATCAGGCAGCGGAATCCACAGGTACATCGCAGCCTTCGGCACGCTGCATGTGAAGCCCGCGTCGCGGAACGCCTCCACCGCCGCATCTCGTCGCGCCTGAAAAACGGCGACGTTCTGCGGCACAAATTCGGCCCAGCTCTCGATCGCGGCGACACCCGCCTGCTGCACCGCCATGAACGCGCCGGTGTCGACGTAACTCTTGACCTTCGCCAGCGTGCTGATCGTCTCCGCCTTGCCGCAGGCCCAGGCGCAGCGCCAGCCGGTCATGTTGTAGGTCTTCGACAGCGAGTGGAATTCAATTGCCACGTCGCGCGCGCCATCGATCTCGAAAATGCTCGGCGGCACGTAGCCGTCGAAGCCCATTTCCGAATACGCATTGTCGTACACCAGCAGAATGTCCAGTTCGCGACACCGTGCTACGACCTTCTCCAGATAGTCGCGCGGCGCGATTGCGGCGGTCGGATTGTTAGGATAGTTCAGGTACAAAACCTTCGCGCGCGCAAGCACATCGCCCGGGATTTCGTCAAGGTCAACCAGGAAGTCGTTGTGCGGACGCAGCGCGTACAGGTACGGAACGCCGCTGCCCAGCAGCGTCCCACCCTTGTACGCGTTATAGCCCGGCTCCGGGACGATGGTGACATCACCTTCGTTTACGTAGCCGAGTGCGATGTGCGAGAGTCCTTCCTTGCTGCCGAGGAGCGGAATGATTTCGGTGAGCGGATCGAATTGCACACCGAAGCGGCGGTTCATCCAGCTGCTGACCGCATCACGATAGGCCGGATTCCCCAGCCCGAATCCGTAGCGATTCATGGCGGGAATCTTTGAGGCATCGGCCAGCGCCCTCACGGCCGCGGCAGGCGGTGCCAGATCTGCATCGCCGGCGCCAAGATCGATCACGTCCACGCCACGGGCGATCAGCGCGCGTTTCTTGATCGGAATCAGCGCGAGCGGATAGTCAGGCAACGTGTCGAAGCGACTGGAACGCGGAGGCATCAGGTTTCGGCGACGACAGGATTGGAGACAGTGCTGTACCCGACCACTTCCACCTCCACCGTGTCACCCGGGACCAGCGGACCGACGCCAGCCGGCGTTCCGGTTGCCACAATGTCCCCCGGCTCGAGGGTCATGACCTGGGAAATGTAGGCCAGCAGCGTCGGTACGGAAAACACCATCTCGGCCCCAGTCCCCCTCTGACGTACGACACCATTCACCCGCGTGACCACCTCAAGGCGGTCAAAATCGGGCACTCCGACCCACTCCGGCCCGATAGGACAGAAGGTGTCGAAGCCTTTGCCGCGGGTCCACTGGGCATCCGACTTCTGGATATCCCGGGCCGTGACATCATTCAGCGCCACGATTCCGCGGATCGCCGCCAGTGCCTGCGCCTCCGTGGCGCGCCGGATCGACGCCCCAATCACGACCCCGATTTCTCCCTCGTGTTCCACCTGATTCGACAGTCCTGGCGACACGATCGCGTCACCGCTTCCGATCACGGCGCTCGGCGGTTTGAGAAAGAGCAGCGGTTGCGTCGGCACAGCGTTACCGAGCTCTTTGGCGTGCTCGCGGTAGTTGCGACCAACGCAGACAATCTTGCCGGGGCGAGCTGACATATCGGGTGGGTTCTATGGTTCGGACAGCGACGACACGGTACGTGCCGCGTAAAAGTCAGCGATCTGCGCTTCCGCATCACTCCACGCCCCCAGCACACGACGCGCCGGCGGCAATGCATTGAGCAGGTCGCGCCCGTAGTACTTCGTCAGCACGCGCACATCGTCGAGCACGATCACGCCGCGATCGGTGGCAGTGCGGATCAGTCGCCCAACGCCCTGCTTCAGCCGCAGTGTCGCGTGCGGCAGCATGTATTCCATGAACGCATTCCCGCCGCGCGCTTCAATCGCATCGCACTGTGCCGCCACCATCGGTTCCGTTGGCACGCGAAACGGCAGTTTGTTGATGATGAGACCGCGCAGCGCGTGCCCGGGAACATCCACACCTTCCCAGAAGGTCGCCGTGCCGATCAGAATTGCGCGACCCGATTGCCTGAAGCGACGCAGCAGCGCATCACGACCATCTTCTCCGTGCACCAGCAGGGGCCAGCCATTCGCCATCGCTGGCGCACGCAGCGCAGCCGCAAGCGCCCGCACATCGCGATGACTGGTGGCCAGCACGAACAATCCCCCGTCACTCGCGCCCGCCACGTCGAGCACATGCTGCACCACCGCGCGCTGGTGACCCGCGGGGTCGACATTCGGTGCCGGCGTGTCGTTCGGCACCACCAGCAACGCGTTCGCTTCGTAGTCGAACGGCGACGGAAAGATCGCCGACTCGATGTTTACCTCGTTCTCGTCGAGACCAAGCCGGCCGAGCAGGAAGTTGAACTTCGCATCGGCGGTGAGCGTCGCGCTGGTGACGACGGTGCTGCTCAGGCGACCGAACAGATCCTCGCGCAGAATTGGCGCCAGATCGAGTGGTACGCTGTACAACAGCACCGTTGGTGCAAAGTTGCCGCGTGAAGCCGCTCCATCAGCGCGACCGCGCCACTCGGCCCATCGCACGAATCCCGGGCCGCCGTCCGGTGGATCGAGTGTCGCACGCAGTGCATCAAGTTGCGCTGATGTGCGCGAGCCTACGCCGCGCAGTTCCTGCAGCAGCGACAGCAGCGCGTCGTCCCGTTCGTTCTCGGTCTCGAGGCGCTCGCGAATCAAGCGCAGATTCTCGCCGATTGATGCGAGTGACGTCATGAGATTTCGCAGCGCGGCCTGCAATCCGGTGCGCCACACCGCATCCTGATGCAGGTCCGGCGTCAGGCGCACCGTCGACAGGTTCAGTGACTGCAGCCACGTTCCGATGCGATCGAACAGTTCTGCCGAATGCCCGCGCGCCTCCTCCAGCGCCGGACGCAGTCGCGCGCGCAACAGGTCGAGGCTGGCGACGCTGAGCAGATCGCCACGCACCATCAGTCGCGTCTCGAGCGTCGGCAGCAGTCCCTTGGCCTCGCGACCACCGCGCCGCTCGAGGCGATTGAGCAGTTTCGACACCGCACGATTCGACACGCTGCTGCCAAGATGATTCGCTGCCGCATCTTCGAGATGATGTCCTTCGTCCACCACCAGATGCGAATACGCCGGCAACACCGCCGCCTCGGCCCAGTTCTGTGAAGCGCGGCGCACTGCAATATCGGCCAGCAGCAGCGAGTGATTGACTACCACGACATCGGCGTTCGCCGCGACTTTGCGCGCCTTGAAAACAAAGCAGGCGTCGAAGTGCGGACACTTGAGCCGCGTGCAGAGATCCCCTTCGGCCGCCACTTCATCCCACACATCGGGACGCGGCGGCGTGGCCAGATCGCTCAGTGAGCCATCCTTCGTGACTTTCGACCATTCGACCAGCGTCGCCAGTTCATCGCGCTGCGGTGCTTCGAACAGCGATGCGCTTCCCGCCTGAGCCTGCGCGAGCCGCGAGAGGCAGAGATAGTTGCGCCAGCCTTTCAGCAGCGCAAATCGCACCGGCTGATCGCTCAGCAGCTCGGCCAGCAGCGGCAGATCCTTGCCGAACAGCTGCTCCTGCAACGTGATGGTGTTGGTGCTGACGACGGTGCGCTCCTTGTTGGCGGCCGCCCAACGCAGGGCCGGCACGAGATACGCCATCGATTTGCCGACGCCGGTACCCGCCTCGAGCAGCGCCACGCCACCGGCGCCGTAGGTCCGTGCGATGGTCATCGCCATATCACGCTGCCCGTCGCGCGATTCATAGGCGGCGAACCCTTTCGCCAGTGGGCCATCGGGTCCGAAATCGCGTTCGATCGACGACGCCGGCACCGTCACCTTCGCTGCTATACGCGGCACTTCGGTCACGACGTACAGATCGGTGACGTCGTTGTCGGTGATTGCGAATCCGACGCCGTCGTCGTGCAGACGCGCCGCGATATTCAGATCGGCGTCGCTCGGCTCGAGCCATCCCGACGGATGATTGTGCACCAGCATCTCGCCGCGTTGCGCCACGCCGGGAAGGGCGAGCACCTGCTCCGATGTACCGCGCGACACGGCCCGAGCCGACGCAACTTTTCCGTCAGCGCCTACCGTGCACGCGAAGAGCACTTCGCGGCCGCCTGCCAACCTGATCGCCACCCGCATCGCCGCCGCGGCCGCTGTGGCGATACGAAAGTCAGGAGGTGTGTTGTCCCCTTTGGAAGCCTTGGCGCGGCGCGTCATGCGTGAAATCTACGCCGGTTCGTCCTGAAAACGATTTCAGTGAGTTTCGCGTACTGAAACGCTCAGGTCTTCCGCGGCTTCTTCTGCGCCGCCGGAAACAACACGTTGTTCAGAATCAGCCGATACCCAGGCGAGTTCGGATACAGCGACAGATCGGTCGGCGCCGCACCAACTTCATGCTGCGGATCTTCAGGATCGTGTCCGCCAAGGAATGTCCACGCGCCCTTGCCGTAGCTGCCGTGGATGTACTTCGCGAGCGGCATTCCATCCTCATACGCCAGCACCCGCGTGCCGGGCTTGAGGGTGGACTTGGTGAAGCTCGTCGTCACGCCATAGTAGTCCTGCAGCACCGAGCGATGATCCTGCGTCAGCATCGTCGGAACCGGATCGAGCTTGGCCGAGAACGCAAACAGACTGAACGTCCCCAGCGCCCGGCGGCGACCCGGCACATTCACCTGGTGCCCGTCGATGTCACTCATGCTGTTGATCAAAGGACTCGGTTCCAGATGCGCGTTCTGCACCGCGAATGCCATTGTCCAGTCCATCTTCCGGTCCGCATCCGGATCCATCGGCGTGCCGTCGGAAAAACTGCTGGCGATATCGACGTTCGCACCCGCGACCGCCAATTCGAGCGTTTCGGTAGCGCCGCACATCGCGAACAGAAATCCACCATTCTCCACGTACTGCCGCATTTTCTCCGCCACCGCCTTCTTCAGCGCAGGCACATTGGCAAATCCCAGCTGCTTCGCCTGCGCCACGGTGCGATTCACCTGATTGATGAACCACGGACTGCCGCGGTACGAGATGTAGAACTTGTTGTACTGTCCCGTGAAGTCCTCA
>JANMWU010000132.1:0-3025 GCA_031380785.1 Gemmatimonadaceae bacterium | reverse complement strand
CGCCTTCACCGCCGCCGGCTTCGGATAGAATCCCGGCTGCTGCACATACTTCAATGAATCGCTGTTCGTGTGGCGCACGAGAATCGTGACGTTCAGCTCACGCGCCACCATTGTGAACTTTTGCAGATCCTTCCCGCGCATTCCGATGTGCGTGCCCATGTCGTTGTCTGGTAGCGGTGGAGACGGGGCGCCGTGTGTCATCCGGTCACACAACGTCGGGCGGCAGCGCGGACCATACCGGCCGACACCGCGCACGGCAACGCACTGCGGCGCCGCCAGCCGACCTCAGCTGTGACGCCTTCCGCCGCACGGCGCGCAGTTGTTTCTGACGCGTGTCGCGACGGCGCTTGTGAGCGCACTGGTGACGGCCGCCTTGCCTCGGAATCCGTGGCCGAATTGAACCGGATCAGCTGGCTGCTTTGACCGGAATACGCACCGATGGTGGGTAGCAAGTGAATTAGTCGACCTGATCGCGCAGCCAGCCAGTGTTGCCGAAACGCTATGTACTCAGCGCGTTCGAATGCGCCGCATCGACAAAGGCGCGCCAGTCCCGCGCATTGCGCTGTGCCGCCTGCCGCGCGGCCGTGAGCACGTCGCGCCGCCACCCACGGCCACGCGCGAAGGCGATGAGGTCATCGATCCGTGCTGCGCCGTCTCTGCTTGCGCTCCGTAGCTGCGCCCAGGCGGTGGCCAGGCCCATCTCCCGCATCACGGTTGAGAGCACGTCCACGGGCATCGCCGAATCCAATCCGATCCGGTCTTCGGTTGGCTGCAGCTCGCGCAGCACGTACGCCATCGAGGCGGCACGAACGCCACGCAGGGACGCGGGAGCGATGGCCTGCATGTGACGTTGAATCGTCACGATGCGAGCGGCGTCGTTCGGCCACGGACGTCGAGCAATTCGTACGCGACGGGATCGCGTGATCGCGCCGCATACGCCGACATCCACGCGCTCACGTGCTCGTGCTCCTGTCGCGTCGCCGGAAGCGCACGTCGCCCATCGACGAGCAGACGCCGCCGACGTCCCCGACCGGTCGTACGGCTGTCGACGAGTTCAGCGTTGCTGCGGCGTTTCACCTGATGCAGCAGAGTCCGGACGATGCCAGTCGCGGTGGCGCGCTCGATCCACTGCGCCTTGCCTGCGATCAACGCGGAGCGATACGCGTCTAGAAATGCGGCCGCCAACTGCAGCGGCAGTGCCGAGTCGATGACGCCACCATCCGCCGCTACGAAGACGCTCGTCACGAAGCGACTCACCTCCCATGTTGCCGGTGCGAGTGCCGCTTCATCGAAGTCGTTCAGGTCAAAGTACGCCAGGCCGTTTTCACCGCGAAACGTGCCGAAGTTTTCCAGATGCAGATCGCCGGTACACCACACATGTGGCGCATCCGGAAGAGTCACGGACCGATCCGCGAGCCAGGACCAGGCGAGATGCGCCGTTCCGCGAAAGAAAGCGAATGACGAGGCGCACATCGCCTGATACTTCATTGCCCGGCGCTCTGGCTCGCTGTGCGCGTTGAATGCGACGATCTGCGCCACGATACGATGGGACGCGCGATGCGTGATACTTCTGGAGGGGCCTTTGGCGATGCGATCTCCAGTCATGGCGATGCGTTGCCGTGAATTGCAGGTGATTCAGCGGGCGGGAGTCCGGTGTCGGGGGTGCCGCTACCGCGGTCGACGCGTCGGGCGAAGCGACGATCGAGCGCGCGCTCGAATGGGCCTCCGCTCACCAGGAGCAAGAGGGAGAGCAGGACGGCGCCGACCGTGATCATCCACTGACCAAGGCCACAGGCAATGCCGACGCATGCACTGACCCACGTCAGCGCGGCGGTGGTCAGCCCATGCACCTCGTGTTTGCGCGCGCCGTGGACAATTACGCCGGCGCCAAGGAACCCGACGCCAGCGATGATGCCCTGCATGACGCGGGTCACTGCTGCTGCATCAACCGGCGTGCTTACACTCGCCGCGGAGATCGTCGCAAGCGCCGCACCCAACGAGACAAGGCCCAGCGTTCGGACACCAGCCGGTTTCGAACGCAGTTCGCGGTTGATGCCGAGCACAGCTCCTGACGCCATGGCGGCAGCCAGGCGACCAAGCGATTCGGTCCCTGATGGTAACGTCATCGTCAACGGGCCTCGGACTGGAGACAGGACACGCGCGTTGTGGGGCATGAGTACCGCCGCCGTGCTGCCACGGTCGGCACTGACCTCGCCTGCTTCCCGATGCAACAGCGCATCAGCATATTGTTGCATGTTGCGTCATGGTCGTGCCGCTATCCGGGCGCCACGGTGGCCAAGACGATGAGCCCGCGGCCGATCGCCTCACGTACGAGTGGCAGAACACGACGTACACGCTCCTCCTCGTCGATGAAAAGCAACAGCAACGGGGCTTCGTCGCTGGTGCCGAATCGACGCGGCATATGAATGTGATGTTTTTCGCCGAAACCCATCACGGCGCGATACACCGATGCGCCAAGGATGCCTTCCCGCAGCAAGAGGCGAAGGAGGTACTCTGACGTGCGCTTCCGGCCGATAGCGTTCACCCTGTCGTACCCCGTGACGGGGTCGATGTTGATTGCGCTGACCGCGATTCCTGCGAACGCGCGCTGCACCGCTGGTTGGGCAGCGGCTACAAACGAAGATGCGGCCGAGACACCCGTGATTGCGATGCAAACGCGCAACGCTCGGGAAGTCGCGTGATTGCGGTTGGTCGTAAATGTCAGGACGCAACGCTCGAACATATTTCAGATAATTTAGATGTCAGACAGAGTCCGCAATACGGCACCTCGCCAGCCCAGTGTCTTCGCGCGCGCCACGTTGCACGTCAGAGCCGTTGTGATGCCCTGCCGTCGCGGTGCGGCCGCGTCGGCGCGATGTCGAATGCTCGTGTACACCGCGAGACGGCGAAAAGTCAGCCAACTCGATGTGGTCGCCTGTCACGGTAAGATGCGCGGATCCCGCCTAACGCTTCCAGGCGACGAGGCGCACTTTGCCGTCTCCGTATTCGAGCGCTGGTGACGGAA
>JANMWU010000072.1:0-3498 GCA_031380785.1 Gemmatimonadaceae bacterium | reverse complement strand
TCGTACACGAAAATGCTGGGCCAATTGCACGATGCCGGCAACTCGACAACACTCGCGCACTATCTCGAGTTGCTCGCCGGCGCGGGCATGGTTGTCGGTCTCCAGAAGTTTGCTGGCGACGCGGCACGCCGGCGAGGCTCGAGTCCAAAATTGCAGGTGATGAATACCGCGCTCATGAGCGCGATGTCAGACCGCTCGCCCAACGAAGCGCGCGCCGATTTCGCGCACTGGGGACGATTGGTCGAGTCGGCGGTCGGCGCGCACCTTGTCAACGGCACTGCCAGCGACGACTACCGCGTGTTCTGGTGGCGTGACGGTGATGACGAAGTGGATTTTGTGATTCAGACCGGTCGTCGACTGATCGCCATCGAGGTGAAGAGCGGCCACGCACCACGGACGCATCGCGGTCTCTCGGCGTTCAGCGAACGTTTCTCCGTCGATCGAGCACTGCTCGTCGGCGGTGATGGTATCGCGCTCGAGGAGTTCCTGAGGCAACCGATGTCGCACTGGATTGCGGTGTAGTGTGGTGAAGAAGAAGTTCGCAGCAGATTTGCCGGTCCTTCTGATGCTGCGAACTTCCACCTCACCACACTCGCAATGTCTCAGAAGTGACAACGCACGCCGTGTTTCCAGTCGGCGCGCGTTGTCCGGAGCACGTGATGGCCTGCATCGCCGCACAGAAACCAGGCAGACTACTCCTGCCGCCTACTCCCGTATTCCTGCACCTGCGCGAACTCGGCCCGCAACCTCGGCAACGAACCGCCGACCGAGGCGAACAACTGCGCCGCGTAGCCCGTGTCATGCTCCAGCAGCGCAGTGAACAGATGACTGTAGCTCAAAACGGCATGCCCATGCCCGCCCGCGATCACACGAGCGCGCGCAATGGCACGCTTCGCACTCTCGCTCAACGGCAGCGCCTCGGTCGGCGCGTTCATTTCAAAGACGCGGACGCGGTCGCCCAGCCGCTCCCGCAGCTGCAGCAGATCCACATGACCATTCGCCAACAGCATGAGGCCGAACTCCTGCGACATGCGGAGCAGACCGACGCACAAATGCTCGTCGTCGATCGCCGCCGCACCTGATCGTACAGCGTCCTCACTGGCCAGTCCGATCGCGAGTTCAACGCCGTACTCGGTCCTCAGCGCCTCCGCATCCTCTGCGTTGTCGGGCGCCGGAATGGCCACCCCGCACATCAGCGCGATCCGACGAGTTCGCGCCGTCGGACCCGGTGCGGTGCTGGTCATCATCATTTCCACAAAATCGCGTACCGTTTGCTGTTGGCCTCGCATCTTCAGATCCAGATCACAGCCGCGCTTGATCAGGAGTTCCATGATCGTGTCCATGTCGTGCTGGATCGCGAAGTGCGACATGGGCATGTCAAGCCAGAACCGGTGGTCCACTGGATAGCCCAAGTCGATCAACACACCAAGCACCTCGGTGCGGCCGTTCATCGCGGCAACCAACGCTGCCTCAGCGAGCACCTCCACATCATCCGGGTCCGGCAGTGTCGCAATCGCCATCGGAACACTCATCAACTCCAACGGCGGCCGATCGCGATACGCAGCCGGTGTCAGCTTCCCACGCCGATCGAAGAATCGGCGCACACCAGTCACATCGCCGAGTCCGGCGGCAATCCAGAATGCGTTCCGTGGCGTGACACGTTGCGCCAGCACGTCAACGGCGTTGCCATTCCAGTACGACACAATTGCATGATCGAGCGCGCCGATACCGCTCGGCGGCAGCCATAACGGATCGGCACCGCGCTCCAGCAGCCAGCGTACGTCGGCCACAGTCCACGGATGGCGATCGAGGAACAGCGCGCGGTTGAGCGTGAGCTGCACATCGAAGCCGTGCATCGCGAGCCACTCGGTGATGGCGCGGGCATCGGGCCGCCCGTCTCGTGGCTCCATCTCGACGGCAGCGGCGAGCAGCGACCAGCCCGTGCGCGCCTGATTGTCGGTTGGAACAAGCACGTCCGGATGCGCGCGCACAATGTCTTGCAGCGCGGCAAGGTCGTGGTCGCGAATGGCGCGGACCGCGCGCCTGGGTGGTGCGCTCTCACTTTCCCACGGATCCACCGTCATTCGCGGAAGCTCTGCAGCGGCGTGCGAGAGCACCTGTTCCCAACTCGAGCAGTGGCGCTCGCGCGCGACCACCTGCCGCGCATCCTCGATCGTAACCGATGTTGCCAGCACGCTGGCGATGGACTGGCCATAGAGTCGCGGGACGTACGCCGCGAGGGCACGCCCCGCCCAGGCCCAGCCGTGCGCATGCATGGCGAGCGTTCGTTGCACTTCCTGCTCGTATCGCTCGCCAGATTGACCCAGACTCAGTGAGCGGTTCGCGCCTGCTTCACGCTCGATGGTGGTGATGTAGCGACTGAGACGTGGCCAGCTGGTAAAACCGTATTCACGCGCAATGACGAGTTGTGCGTCGGCGAGCGTCACGCGCTCAGGTGGACCGTTTCGAAACGCGGCGTGGCGCGCCCGGGCCCGATTGAGCGCATCGGGTTCACCCGCACGGAGCTGGCGGAGCAGTGCCGTCGCCCGCTTACGCTCAAACTCGAGGCTGGGCTTTGGCGGAAGCGAACGGAAGTCGCCGGGAGATGTACCGGCGGGCGTAACAGAGCCGTTGTCGGACACACTGCCTCCTTTCGTGATGGCCCGAGTCCGCCTGGTGGGCCCGAAAAGAGTTGTGTTGTGTCGTGCGAACAATTGCAAATCGGATGGGACATTCCCTCCCCGCGGACCGGCGGCGCTCCGACGGCGCCGTGCCGATGACGATGGTGCGCGAACCAATTCGTGTCAAGCGGCATTGATTCGTTCCACCGCGAGCACGCGCTGAGGCGTCATCCGGCGTGACGTCTACGGCGTCGGTCTCACCAGAGAGGTTGTCCGACGCGGCCGCGCTTTCGGCCTCGCCGCCGCCCGACGATTTCGCGCCGCACTCACAGTCGAATCCATCACCATGCAACTCAGCGGCACCGGCCCCGTCGTGCCTTTCGGCACCACCGCAGCCGGCCCCTTGCACACCACATCCTCAGCTCTCACTTCACGCGTCGGCACAACGCCTTTCCGCGGCGCTGGCTTCACACCGACCGCAGCGTAGAGCGAGTCGGGCACGAACAGCACACCACCCTTCATCACGAGCTCGGCACGGCGGATGTCGCGCATCCGCATTGACGGGTCGCCATCGACGATGATCATGTCGGCCAGCTTACCGACTTCGATGCTGCCCCAGACATCGTCATGCTTCATCACGCGCGCCGCGCCGAGCGTGGCGATGTAGAGAATGTCGGTGTTCGGAAGCCCGGCTTCCGAGTACAACTCCAGTTCGCGATGCAGCGAAAATCCGGCGCGCGAATCGGTACCGGCAACAAGGCGCACACCGGCGTCATTCAACTTCTTCACCAGGCGTTCCATGGCAATGAAGCTGTTGCGGTACACTGGCTCCTGCGCCACGGTGAACGGCAATCCTCCGCCAAGCAGGCCGCGCCGC
>JANMWU010000940.1:0-11492 GCA_031380785.1 Gemmatimonadaceae bacterium | reverse complement strand
TTGCGATTTCGTTTCGCAGCGCATGCACGAATTCGGCTGCCGGCACATCCCGCCGCACGGCAATGCTGAAATCACAATAGCTGCAACGCCGTGCGCAGAACGGCACGTGCACATACACGTGCCTGGCACCTGGCGTCATGCGCGGTGCAATGCGCCAGCGAAAGTCGAGCGGACGAGTCCTTTCAGTTCAAGCGTGGTGACGGCGGCCAGACAGGCATCGGCGGCCCATCCCGAGCGATCGACGACGACGTCGAGGTTGAGCGGCGCATTTCCCAGCACATCCCAGATGGCGCGTTCAGCGGCCGTCAGGCTGTGCGGCGCGATCGCGTGCGCATCATCGGCGCGGGCGAGGTCCAGCAGGGCCAGCGCGTCATCGACCGATGCGATCACTTGCGCACCGTCGCGAAGCAGCTGGTTCGAACCGAGTGACGCAGCGCTGTCGAACGCGCCCGGAGCGGCAGCGCAGGCACGATTGAGCGATCCTGCGGCGTGCGCGGTGAGGAGTGCGCCACTGCGGTGCCCGGCTTCAACCACGATCGTGAGTTGTGCGAGTGCTGCGATGAGGCGGTTGCGCTCCGGGAATGAGCCACGCGTGGCGCGGGCACCTGGCGGCTGCTCCGTTATGACAAGCGCATCACGCGCGATCTGCTGCTGCAGGCCGCGGTGATCGGCAGGATACGCGACATCGAGGCCGGTCCCGATGATGGCTGCTGTTGAACCGTTGCAGCGGAGTGCGCCGGTGTGCGCCGCGGCGTCGATCCCACGAGCAAGACCGCTGATGACGAGCGCGCCAGCCTCGGCACAGTCGTGTGCGATCCGTTCAGCGGCGCGAAGTCCGGCTGCCGTTGCGTGCCGTGTGCCGACGATTGCGACGGTGGGCCGCGCCAGCAATTCGAGATTTCCGAATGCAAAAAGTACCGGCGGTGCTGGCGCAATCGACGGATCGTCACAGGCGGTGAGATCGTTGAGCGGCGCGGGATAGCCAACGCTGCCATGTACGATGAGATGTGCGCCAAGGCGCGACGCGTTGCCGACGATAATTTCTGCCTCGGCACGGGCGGCATCGACATGAGGCGAGTCGGCGAGTTCCTGCACTGCCAGCGTCGCATTCCCCGATTCGCGGACGCGCCGATGCCAATCGCGGATTCCGACCCGCGGAACGGCGAGCAACGTCAGCGCATCCAGCGCCGCTGAGTGCAGGTCAGACTCTGGCATCCGGGTGCGTCACGGCAGCACTTGTTCGGTCGCGCGGACATCAGCTTCGGTTTGATGGCGCATGGAGAGCAGTTTGCGCCAGCAGGTATCGAGGAAGCGATCGAGATGCGTGCGATTGGCCGCGCTGAGCGCGATGATCGCGAACGCATCCGGCGCTTCAATTTCAGGGGCGTAGTCCTCCTCGCCCATCAGGTCGAGCTTCGAGAAGACGACGCAGTGCGGGGTGGCAGCGAGCTCAGTTGAGTAGGCCGTGATTTCCGCGCGCAACTTGTCGTACTCGAGCTGCCAATCCATGGCATCGATCGGAATGATGAACGCGAGGATGCGCGTGCGCTCGATATGGCGAAGGAACTGCAGTCCGAGGCCCTTCCCTTCCGAAGCCCCTTCGATGATGCCAGGGATATCTGCAACCACGAAGCTGCGGTGATCGCTCATCGGCACGACGCCGAGGTTCGGTGACAGCGTTGTAAACGGATAGGCGGCAATCTTCGGACGAGCGGCGGAGATCACTGAGAGCAGCGTGGACTTACCAGCGTTCGGTGCGCCGACCAAACCAACGTCCGCGATCAGTTTCAGTTCGAGAATTACCTGCCGTTCCTCGCCTTCTTCGCCCGGCTGCCACTCACGCGGAGACTGGTGGGTGGGCGTGGCGAAAAACGCGTTGCCTTTGCCACCGCGACCGGCTTTCGCAATGAGCATCTGCTGTCCGTGCTCCAGCACTTCGGCGAGTTGCTCTTTCGATTCGGCGTCGACGACAAGCGTGCCTGGCGGCACTGGCATGACAATATCGGAACCGCTGCGGCCAGTCTTGTTGTTGCCTTCGCCGTGCTGCCCCCGTTCGGCAGCCCAGCGATCACGGTAGGTGTAGTCGAGCAGCGTGGTGAGGTTGGCATCGGCGCGCAGATAGACGTTGCCGCCGGCCCCGCCGTCGCCTCCGTCAGGTCCGCCTTGCGGGACAAACTTCTCACGACGGAACGAGGTGGCACCGGAGCCGCCGGACCCGGCCGCGATACGCACCACGACGCGATCGATGAAGTCGTTGTGGGAACTCATGAGTGATCCCTGGACTGTGCCGCGTGCGCAGTGCGCACATGACCCCATAACAGGCGATAGCGCACCAGCGCATCGGCATTCAGCATGTCTTTCAGTGCGTCGAGAGTCGCGGAGACCTGTGCCGGTGAGGCGCCGACATTGAGTGCACCGTGAAAATGGGAGTGAAGCTGCCGATCCTGTTCCGCCAGTGCGCAGATGGCGACCACACACAGTTCGCGTCGTACCAGATCCAGGCCGGGTCGGCTGAGCAATTTGCCGTAGCCGTCGGTGATCATCCAGAAATCGAGCGCCGGGTGCAGCTTCGTGATGTTCACGCGCAGCTTGTCGTACATGTCGCCATAGACCTGCTCGCACGTGAGTTCGCCGCGCTCACGCCAGGCGTCGATCATTCCCGGCGCCGTGGCGTCGGCGTCGTGATCAGTCGCCGGCGCGGCGGTGCCAGAGATGCGCCGCCATTCACGGGCGGCGTTCAGCGTGCGCGGAAATCCCGCGAAGAGATACGACTGCAGAATCACTTCCTCCACCCATGTGTGCGGCAGCGTGCGAGCTTCAACCAGCATCGCGCGCAGCTGTCGCTCAGTGCCGGCACCGATGACGGCCGCGAGCCGCACGAGGCAGCGCGTCTGGTCATCGAGTGCGGACAGTGTATCTGTCTGGGGCGCGGAGTGTGTCATCAAATAGTCATCAGTCGGTACAGAATCATGCGGCTGGCCGGATCGCTCCGACGACGTCCCCGCGCCGGCCTTGCACCGGAATCCGGGCAGCCCGTGCTGGCACAGAGGCAGCCTCAAAGCTACTCGTGCCTCATGCGCTCTCGGCGCCGGCGGGGCCGAGGGCCCAGATGGCACCGCCGAGTATCAACGCGGCGCCGCTGATGGTCCAGAGGTCCGGGCGCTCGCCGATGGCGGGAATCAGCATTGCCAGCAGGGAGGCGCCAACGGGCTCGCCCAGCACCGTCAGGTTCACGACGTGGGCTGGCAGATGCTTCAGCGCCCAATTCATGCCAGTGTGTCCAAGCAGCATTGGACCGGCGGCGAGACCGGCGAAAATGCTCCAGTCAGCAATGCCAAACGGCCCGAGTCTGTCGCCATGAGCGACCGCGAGCGCGAAAAGCGCAATCGCGCACCAGCCGTAAACGAGCGACACGTACGGCAACAGATCGAGCGTTCCGCGCAAGCGCCGGCCGGCGAGATAGTAGAGGGCCGCTGTGAGCGCGCCGATGAACGCCAGCACATCACCGAAAACTCGCGGCGGCACACCGAACGGCGCCGCGGTCGCGAGGCCTGACGTGACACCAGTGCCGAGTACCGCCGGCGCCGCCACAAGCAGTGCGCCAGCAATGCCGACGACGACGCCCATAATTTGCCGCCGCGTCGCAGGCTCGTGCAGGAGCAGCGCCGAGCCAACCGCAACGATCGCCGGTTGCAGGTTCACCAATACGACCGACGCCGCCACGGTTGTATACGCGAGCGACGCATTCCAGCTCCAGAAATGCAGCGCCAGCATGCCACCGGCTCCCGCCGCGATCAGGTGATCGCGTCTGGCCAGGGTGCGCCAGCACTGCCAGTCGCCCCGCGCCAGCAGCAGCACCAGCAGCACCGACTCGGCGATCGCCAGTCGCCACGCCGCAATCGCCAGCGGCGACGCGGTGGACAGTCGGGTCAACGGCGCCGCCCAGGAGATTCCGAACACCGACAATGCCAGCACGAGTCCGGCATTCACTCGCGGTGTGTCGACCGGATCGCCGTTCATTGCGGCGGATGTCATCGGTCAGAAAAGGCGCACGGCGCCCTTCGTATAGCGCGACGGATTGCGCCGCACGTCGGCAGCAAGACTGTCGAGCGCCGCCGCTGCGCGCAGCAATCGATCATACAGTTCGCGCTCGACCAGCAGCTGTCCGGCGGTGCCACGTCCTGCATTCAGCCCGCGCACCAGTGAATCGACGCCGGTCGTCGCGCGACGCAGGCGCGAGTAAAACGCAGTATCGCGCTGCAGGCGTGCGATTACGCCATCGCGATCGTTGAGCAGTGACGCCGCGCTGTCGAGCGCAATCGCGGCGTTGGTCACGCTTCCATACAGCGTCGTATCGCGAAGGAGGCGACCAAGCGTGCCCTTTCCACCTTGAACCTGGATCAAGACGGCATCGGCGCGACGCACGGTGCGTAACAGGGAGTCGTACAATGCCGCGTCGTTGAACAGGCGCGCCACGGTTCCATTCCCCTGCCGCAGTTTCCCCGTGACGAGGCGCAATTCACCGCTGATTGCAGTGACCGCGCGCAGCGCCGTGTCGGCGGCCGAAAACAGATCGCCCAGTTCTGCGAAGCCTTCGACATCCAACGTGTCATTCGGCGTCAGCGCCCTGCGCGATGGCGCACCTGGAGTGAAATCGAGCAATCGATCGCCGAGCAGTCCCAACGCGCGCACACGGCTCCTCGAACCTTCACGCAGCAGCGCGTAGCGTTCGGCGTTCATTCGCACTGTTGCCGAAACAATCGCAACGGAATCGTGATGCGCCGCTGTGACGGCAAGCTTCGACACGATCCCAGCGGGGAGGCCCGCGACCGTGACCTGACTGCCCTCGCGCAGGCCCAGTCCATCGCCCAACCGCACGGTGAACTCGACCGGATGGCCGAAGAGCGATCCAACGGAGCTGAGTCGAAGCACCGCGAACGCGACCGCCGACAGAACCAGGACGGCGAGCAGTCCCACCCGAAGTTTCATCCACCGCAATTCGCCGGGCTCCGGGCGCAGACTCATGCCGCTGCCACGAACGCTTGCGTGTACGGTTCAGCGCTCCGCCGCATCTCGGTCGGTGCGCCGAGGAACGCAAATTCGCCGTCGTGCAACAGAGCGATGCGATCGGCGATGCGCAGCATCGTTCGTATGTCGTGCGAGACGACGACACTCGTAACGCGAAGCTCCTGCTGCAGCCGCTGCATCAGCGCGGTCACCGTGTCACTGGTCAGTGGATCGAGACCGGCCGTCGGCTCGTCATACAACAGCAACGTCGGGCGAGGCGCCACCGCGCGCGCAATCCCCACGCGCTTCCGCATGCCCCCGGACAACTCGGCCGGCAGTGTCTGCGACACCTCAGCGGCGTCCAGATCCACCAGCGCCAGTGTTTCGCGTACGCGCGAATCGATCTGTGAGTTCGTCATGGCGCCGTGTTCACGCAGCGCGAAAGCGACGTTCTCAAACGTCGTGAGCGAGTCGAACAGCGCCGCCCCTTGAAACACCATACCAATCGTCGTGCGGAGCGCACGAAGTTCAGCGTGCGTTGCACGATTGACGTCGGTGCCCATGACCCGCACTACTCCTGCGTCCGGCGCCTGCAGCCCGAGAACGAGTCGCAGCATGGTGGACTTTCCGGTGCCTGACTCGCCAAGGATCGCGACCGTTTCTGCCGCGTTCACCGTCAGCGACACGGCGTGAAGCACCGGTCGCTGAAAGGCGACCGACACCCGTTCGAGCTCGACGATCGGGCCCGCGAACGACGGTGATGTTATCAGACCAGCACCAGCAGTAATTGCGTCAGGAAATAGTCCGCGATGAGAATCGTGATGCTGGCGCTGACCACCGCGTTGGTGGTCGCGATGCCAACGCCGGCGGTTCCGCCACGTGCGCGCAGGCCGTGATAACAGGCGAGCACCGACAGGATCACACCAAAGATCAGTGGTTTCACCAGCCCCTGCACGAGGTCGGCCGGAATGAGGCCGGCCACAAATCCATCGAGCGCGATCTGATCGGCCGCCGCACCCTGGAATGCGCGAACCGGTACGCCGAGGTAAGCAGAAGAGACCAGCGCAGCGCCGACCAACCCAGCGCCATCGGCGATCAGCGCGAGAATCGGTACCGCGACGGCTGCGGCAAGCACCCGCGGCAGTGCAAGCACACGGACCGGTTCGGCGCCGATCGTTTCCAGCGCGTCAAGCTGTTCGGTCACGCGCATTGCACCCAGCTCCGCGGCGATTCCGGCGCCAACGCGTCCGGCGACCATGATGCCGGAAAGCACCGGGCCGAGCTCGCGCAGCATGGACGCCGCCACGAAACGTCCCACGAACAGCGTAGCGCCGAACGGCGCCAGCTGCACTGACGCCTGGAGTGCGAGCACCATGCCGGTGAACAATCCGGTGAGCAGCACAATCGGCACGGATTTGACACCAATCGCGTCGAGCTGCGAAAGCAGTCTCGCGCCTGCCCCCCGGCCACCGGGCAGTGCCCGTACGATCTGCCAGGTGAGCAGCAGCACATCCTGCAGTGACAGAACAAACGACTGGAGGAGTCGGCGCACGCGGTCGGCGGAAGGGGAGCTGCACATCTTCGCGCCCGGCATGCCGTGCAGGCCGGTGTCGGGCTAACTTCACCACGATATGCTAGCACCGATCTCACGCGACCGCCTCGCGACGCTGCTCGCGGCCGCGCGTGGCCGCCGCGTCGTCGTGGTGGGCGACGCCATGCTCGACGTGTACCTGCGCGGCGACGTGGAGCGGATCTCGCCGGAAGCGCCAGTCCCCGTCGTGCGCGTGCGTGAGCGACGCGATGCGCTGGGCGGCGCGGCCAACGTGGCGCAAAACGTTCTGGCCGTGGATGCTCACTGCACGCTGGTCGCCGCCATCGGTGACGACGCTGCCGGCATGCGCCTGAGCGGCTTGCTGAAAATGCTTGGTGGCGCCACCGCGGCCCTGGTTACCGTCACCCGTCCGACCACCACCAAGACGCGACTCGTCGCGCGTTCTCAGCAACTCCTTCGATTCGACGAAGAAGAAGATGCCGATCTCGATGCCAATGATGTCGCACGAGTAATCGCCGCGGTGCGTGACGCGATCGCGACCGCCGACGCGGTGATTCTCGAAGATTACAACAAAGGCGTGCTGGTGCCGCAGGTCATCGAGCGGACAATCGCCATGGCAACGGAACGAAATGTGCCGGTGGTGGTAGACCCCAAGTTCCGCAATTTTTTCAGCTACAAGGGGGCCACCGTTTTCAAGCCAAACCGTCGCGAGCTCGAACAGGCGCTCGGCGCCGCCGTGGATCTCGCCCATCCGGCAGCCTTACCAGCCACGCTTGCACGCCTCGACGTCGCGCATCTGCTGCTGACGCTGAGCGAACATGGCATGGCGCTCGTGTCACGCGGTGGTGAGATCACGCGCATCCCGACCACAGCGCGCGAGGTGTACGACGTGGTTGGTGCCGGTGATACGGTGACCGCCTATCTCGCATTGATGCTGGCCGCGGGCGCGGACGCGCGCGAAGCGGCGGAGATTGCGAACTACGCCGCCGGCGTGGAAGTCGGCAAGCTCGGTGCTGCAACCGTCACCCCCGACGAGGTGCTGGCCGCGTACGATGCCTTGCATCACGCCGCGTGATGCGCGCCACACTTGCGGCCCTCGCGCTGGCCATCGCTTCAGTCGCGGAGGCACAGGCTGATCCGGTACAGTCGCTGCGCGTGCCGAACGACTCTTCCGCACAGCTGCTGCGCGTTGTCGCAATCACGCCTTTGCCCGTGGACAGCACGTCTCCGCTCCATTCGAGCATGCCTCACTGGTGCAATGAGGGACGTGGCGGCCGTCGCGTTGCACAGGCGGCGGTCGCGGGCGTGTTCGTCGGCGGCAATCTCGCGCTGTACGAGTATTTCCGTCGCGCCTGGTGGTCCGGCGAACGCGCGCCATTCCACATCAACTACGACTGGAACGGCTACTTCAGGGATCAGGACAAGGCCGGCCACTTCCTCGGCGGATATCTGCTGAGTGAAGGCGGCCGGGAGCTACTTGAAAATGCCTGCATGTCAGAGAAGAAAGCCGCGCTGTTCGCGGTCGCGTACGCCGCTGCATTTCAGCTGCAGATCGAGATCTGGGACGGCACGCAGGCGAAGTACGGCTTTTCGCCGCCTGATATGCTGTTCAACACACTGGGCCAGGGCCTGTCACTTTCGCATGCGTTCATTCCGGCAATGCGTGCCGTGATGCCGACGTTTTCATACAGCGAAACACAGGCGCTGAAAAACGTGAGCGCCGGGAAAATTCCGGGTGATCTGCGCGCCACTGTGGACTACAGCGGACAGACGTACTGGCTTTCGGTGGATGTGGATACCCTGCTGCCGCGCCGCGCACGCAAGGTCTGGCCGGATTTGCTGCGACTGTCATTCGGTCACACCATCAGCGACTGGGTCGATCCGAATACGGGCGATTTCATTCGCGCGCAACGCCGCTTTCTCATCACGCTTGACATCGATCCGCTGAAGTTGCCAGGACGCGCGCCATGGTGGGTGAGCGTGAAGAAGGGGCTGCGGCACTATCACTTTCCGTCACCCGCGATCGAGTTCCGGAATGGCGGCGTCAAGGCGGTGCCGTGGCATCGTTGAAGGTGGTCCGGCGCTGGGTATTTCAGGGATGTGTTGCGTTGCTGTTGACGACACCGGCGCACGCGCAGAATGCGCTGCTTCCGCTCGACGACATTGCGTATACATATATCAATGCGCTGCAAGCTCGCGGGCTGCTGCACGAACTGCCCATCATCGAGCGGCCGTATACTGTCGGCGCAGTGCGTGCGGCCGTCGCCGCGGCGCGACGCGAATTACATGCTGCGGGCGCCCTTCGATGGTTGACAGACGTCGAACGTGCCGCGAACAAGTATGCGCCTGGTGTGACCCCGGCCGACAGCGGTGTGCTGGCAGCCAGCGTGGGAGGCTATGGTATCGGTCAGACGAGCGGGAATCGTGATCTGATGCAGTCCGATCGCGTCAACACCGTCGCGCCGGGGTTCACGGTGCGCATTCTGCTCGGCGCAGGAGCCTTCACGGGCGCCGTCCGCGTGGTGGCGGATCGAGCCATGAAGGTCGATCCTGAGTATTTCGGCCGCCGGGATCAATGGGTTGCCGCGCGCACGGAGGATGCGTACCTGGGCGTCAGCTCGAAGTTTGTCACACTGCAGATTGGCCGTCTCGCGCGTTCCTGGTCGCTGCCCGGACAGCTCGGCCTCATGCTCAGCAACGGCCCATACACGTATGACCATGCCTACCTCCAGCTTGGCACCGAAAAAATTCATCTGTCGTCGGTGATCGCGCGCCTTGACGACGAAAGAGTGAACTTCACTTCCGACACGCTCGCACAGCGTTACTTCATGGCGCATCGTCTCGGTATGCACATCGGCTCTGTCGAAGCTGGGCTCGGCGAGAGCGTGGTGTACGGTGGTATCGGTCGCGGCTTCACCCCGTCACTGTCGAATCCGGTCACGCCAGCCTTTCTCGCCCAGTACAGTGACGGGCAATCCGTGAACGTGGCCTTCGGGGCTGACGCGTTGTGGCGCGCCGCAACCGGGGTTGCGATCGGCGGCCAGATTTACGTCGATGACTTTCAGGTGGACAAATGTGCTCTGTGCGGAAAACCGGCCGCGATCGGCGCGACTATCACCGCCACCGGCCTTCCACTCGCGGGAGGGGTGCGCGGCTTTGTGTCGTACACGCGCGTGAACTCGCTGACGTATCGCAACATGAAGCGGTCTGAGCGCTACACGTATTCAGGTGTCTCACTTGGCCAGCGAAACAGTGACTTTGACGAGCTGCGCAGCGGAATTGACCTCGGGCCTTCGCTGGCCGCGCCAATCAGAGTCTATGTTGCGTATCGTCGTCAGGGCGCCGGTGACTATCGCGAACCGTACCCACCCGACTCGCAGATCAATACCTGGCCAACCATCTTCGAAGGCGTGGTGGTAAATACCTTCCGCGTGGCGGCAAGCGGTGCGCTCCGGGTTGGCGATGGCGTCGAAGTGTCGGCCGATGCCGGGATCAATCACAGCACCAATGATCTGCGCGTCGCTGGCGCGACAAAGAATCGTTTCGAGGGGCGCCTTCGCATCGCATTGGAGCCGTCGTGGGCGAGGATCCGGACGTCGCTGTTCTGATGCTGTCGGGCATCGAGCCGCTCAGCGCAGCAGCAGGCAGCGCGCGAAGGAACATATGACTGACCATCTGGCACGGGTCGTCACACAGCAGATCGAGCAGGAGGCGCTGTTCTGGGACAACGATCCCTTCGAGCGGCCCGGCTCTGACGCGCTCGAGAATCTGCTGAACAAGGGCGTCGACGCATCGACCTTCCGCGAGATCGTGGCGCAATTCAGCGGACAGTTCGCGGCGTCGCGCCGCATCGTCGAAGTCGGCGGCGGACAGGGGTGGGCGTCGTGTATCCTCAAGCGACTCTACCCCGCCGCACACATCACACTCAGTGACGCCGTGCCATCGGCGATTGTCGGCCTGGCGATCTGGGAGCGTGTTTTCGACTGCAAGCTGGATGCTGCGACGGCCGCGCCGGCGCAGGCCATACCGATCCCTGACGAATCCGTCGATCTGGTGTTTTGCTATGCCGCAGCGCACCACTTCGTTGATCACGATGCAGCACTCGTGGAGACGTATCGGATTTTACGGCCCGGGGGGTGGTGTCTGTGGCTGTACGAGCCAACATCGTCGCGGATGCTGCATCGCGCGGCGGAAGCGCGCGTCAATCGCAAGCGGCCCGATGTCCATGAACATGTGCTGGTGCCTTCGATCGTGCTTTCGAAGGCGCGCTGTGCCGGCTTCACGGCTGCTGTGGAGTACTGGCCGAACACGCTGCGACGTGGGCGCTTCGAGTCGATCTACTACCTGCTGCTGTCATTTGTGCGGCTGCTTTGCCCGATACTTCCGTGCACGGCTCACTTCGCGTTACAGCGCCTTGGCTCCTCTCGCGGTGTGAGTTCAAGCCGGGGCACCGCTGCGACCGCGAGCGCCGATGAGAGTGATTCGAGTGTCTGATGCCCTGGACGCGCGCGCGAGTTCGCCTGCCGAGTCGTCGTCCACTCCCATGCTCGTAACGATTCGGGCTTGACGCCACCGCCGACCCAGCCAAGTGTTCGGGATCTCAACAGAACCGATCGGAACGCCGTTCCGGGGAAGGAGCGGTGTTTGACTTAAAGACCCGATCGAGCTGGCCCCTGATCAGATTTACTGCAACTTCATCCTTGCTGCAGATCCAGGCCTGAGAGCTTTTGAGCACGCGCGTCGTTTGAGCGCGCGCAGCGGTTGAGAGGCGGAAAAGCGAACCACAAACACCGGAAAAATGCGCCAGAAGAAACTTCGAGCCGGCGACATGGTCGTTGTGCGCTCGACGGCAGAGATACTCGCTACGCTCGATGCAGACGGACGCCTCGACGGCCTCCCCTTCATGCCCGAAATGCTGGCTTGGTGTGGCAAG
>JANMWU010000932.1:0-2555 GCA_031380785.1 Gemmatimonadaceae bacterium | reverse complement strand
GGGGTGGTGAGGAGCGTCGCATCGCCAACCATACAATTGCCTGAAACAGCCGCCGAACTGACCGCGCCAATCCTGTTTTTTGATGGCGAGTGCGGATTCTGTGACCGCGCCATCAGGTTCGCAATGTCGCACGATGCGAACCGGCGCCTGTACGCTGCGACGCTCGCCGGTGAAACGGCGCGCGAGGCGCTCAAGCCGTTTGCGGGCATGCTGGTGGGTGTGGATTCGACGGTGCTGTACCTGCCGGCCACGGCAACGCGCGAAGCGTCAGTGCAAATCCACTCCGACGCGGCGCTTTCGGTGCTGCGTCTGCTCGGCGGCGGCTGGGCCGTACTCAGCACGTTTGGGCACATCGTGCCGCGCTGGATTCGCGACGCTGCGTACAAGGCATTTGCGAAGCGTCGCTTTCGGTTGTTCGGGCGGGTTGAAGCGTGCCAGTTGTGGCCACCGGCGTGGCGAGCACGCATCCTGCCGTAACTGCTGGGCGTTTACGCGGCCGCGTTGCGTGCTGTCGCCAACGAAGTGCCGGTGAGCGCCTGCTGGTCGCGCCACGTGTCCGCAACGGCCACCACGCGCCCCGCGATGTCAGCCGCCGCATCCGGGCGCGCGAGACGCAGTGCCGCTTGCGATGCGCGGCGCAGAGCGGCGGGTGCATCACGACCGACCAGCCAGGCGTGCAGAGCGGCCGTGACTGCCAGCGATGACGGCGCCCAGATGCCGGCGCGACCACGCGTCACGAATTGCACGTTGCCGGTTTCCTGCCCAGGAATTGCGCCGTGGATCACCATCGGGCAGCCGCTCGCGCAGGCTTCGCTGATCGTGCCCGGTCCGGCCTTCGTCACCAGCACCGACGCGGCGCGCATCATCTCGGCGAAGTTGTTCACGAAGTCGTAGACATGCACGGTGCCATTCCACACGCGAGCACGAAGTTTCCTCGCGAGCGCGGCGTTGCGCCCGGCCACAACAGCGACGTCGCAGGGCAGCGCTGCATGATCGATTGCGGCGCAGATCGACTCGAGCGGTCCCATTCCTTCGGCACCACCAGCGAGGAGAATGGTGGGTTGAGTCACACTCCAGCCGAGCTGTTGCTGCAGCATCGCGCGCTCGCCTGGAATTGCGGCGAATGTTCGCGATACCGGAATGCCAAGCACGGCGAGCGCACCGATTGAGATTCCGGCACGCACCGCCGCATCACGCGCCGCCACGGTCGGCACAATTGTGAGATCCGCCGCCGAATCGTACCACGACACATGGCCGGTGATCAGATCGGTGACGACGACGACGATCGGCACATCGGGAAACGCGCGACGCATTGGACCCGCAAGCAATGGGTGCGTGGCGACGATCACGTCCGGCGCGTGCGCGTCGGCAATCGCGCGGAACGTGGTGCGCATCGCCGGCCATGCCAGCGATTGCACGAACGCCGTGCACTTTGGCGTGTTGGTGAGCCGGAAGCCAGCGTGCCAGAGCCACGGCGCATGCTCGATCACTGCTGGATAGCCGTCGCCGAGGCTGCGGAACGGCCAGCGCGGGCAGAGTGCGAATGGATCGACAAGTTCGGTGACAGCGTCCGGCCTGGCGGATGCGAGTGCGTCGCGAAGCGCCGCCGCGGCGGCACGATGGCCACCGCCGGGATCAGAAAATACGATCAGGACACGCGTCATTGAACTGGACCTGAAGGCGCGAGCGGCGGCTGCCGAGGCGGCAACGTACGGATCCGCTTGGAACGATTCACGTAGCACAGTCGACGTAGCGGCTTGGTGACTGTCGGGTGCCGGGTGGGTCACGGACCTGTGAGCGCGGTGCAACGATCGGTGCGCGACCGGTTGTATCCGCGGCCGAGGTGGTGAGGATTTCCGCAGTCGCAGCTCGGCCACGAGTCATTCCACCAGACATGTCCACGAGGTTTCTGATGTCGTTGTCGCACTGCCGTACCGCGCTCGAATCACTGATCGTTGCACTCGCGCTGATGCCAGCTGTCGCAGCCGCGCAGGGGCGCGCCGTCACCGGCACTTACACCACCAGCATCAACAGCCCGCAGGGTCCGGTGAAGGCGGTGATCGTGATCAGGAAGGATGCAGGGGCGTATACCGGAACGCTGGCCGCCGACGGTTTTCCAACGATTCCCGTGAGCAACGTGGTGCCGACCGATTCGACTGTTTCGCTTCAGGGCGAATCACCGGATGGAGCGGTGCTCGTGAAGATGAAATTCGCGAGCGGCGACAAAATCACCGGAACGCTAGTGTACCAAGGCAACGAGATGGTGCTCGACGGCACGTATGCGGCGTCCGCTGGCCCTCCTGCCGCAGGCGCGATGGCCGCCGCCGGCCTGTACGAGTTGAAGAGCACCGAGCCGTTGCTCGGCAGTCCTGAGTTTCCCGTGACTTGCTCGCTTGAGAGGGCGGCGAACGGGATGTACAGCGGAACCTGCGGCAACGACCAGGGCGGGGCACCGATTGGTGCCGCAGTCGTCGAAGGCAACGTCGTGACTTTGACGGGCGATTCGCCGGCCGGGCCTTTCAAGGCAGTGCTGAACGTATCAGGTCGAACGGTGG
>JANMWU010000929.1:0-9504 GCA_031380785.1 Gemmatimonadaceae bacterium | reverse complement strand
GAACTACGACGGCGACGTGCAGTCCGACATCGTGGCCCAGGGTTTCGGCTCGCTTGGCCTGATGACCAGCGTGCTGATGACGCCTGATGGCAAGACGATGGAGGCCGAGGCTGCGCATGGAACCGTGACGCGTCACTTCCGAGAACATCAGAAGGGTCGCAAGACGTCGACGAATCCGATCGCGTCGATCTTCGCGTGGACGCGTGGTCTGGCGCATCGCGGGAAGCTCGATGGCACGCCGGCGCTGGTGGACTTTGCGAACGCGCTCGAGGCGGTGTGTATCGAGGCGGTTGAGTCGGGGGAGATGACGAAGGATCTCGCGATCCTGATCAGCAAGGATGCGCCGTACCTGTCGACAGAGGATTTTCTGGATGCGATCGATCGCCGGTTGCAGGCTCGAATGGCTTAGTTCTGCGCGGGTTCGGCAAAGATCTTTCAACGCGCTCAAGTGCGGCGTTCGCGGAGATGCGTTCCGTGACGGTTCGCGCTCCGTTCCTTTGAGCGCGCAGGGAACGCGGAGACGGCAGCGGCTTCTACACCGAGGGTTTTTGGGAACGGCAACAGCAACGGCAAGTGCGTTGTTGTTGCCGTTGCTGCTACAAAAAGCTGTTGCTTTTATAGTGCCCAGAGCCAGTCTTTGGCGCAGGGGAAACTGCACTTCTCCGCCGTCTCTGCGCGCGCCGCGCTTGCGGCGCGTCAAAGAGTAGTTGCAGTTGTCGATGAGCGCGATGTCAAGCGCAGCTCTCTACGGAATCAAGCCCGGCGTCGCCTTGCCGGCGATCCAATCCGCCTGTGAGTTGCGTGCGCGCTGATAGACAATGCGCCCGTTCGGCAGCGTGCGCGAGATGCGACGATGTATCGTGAGCGTATCCTCGATCGTGAGCAGCTTCGCGTCCTCGGCGTCGATATCGCTGAGAATCGGCGACGGGCAATCCACGACCAACGGATCAAAATGCGGAATGGCCCAGTCGTATCGCACGACCTCCAACAATGCGGCTTTCGGGATTCGAACCCACGTGCTCTGGCTCGCGTCGAACGGTAGGCGAACAATCTTCGGCAGGGTATCCATCCCAACCGCTATCGCGAGACCCCAGCCCTGACGCCCACCGCGAACTTGCCAGCCGTGCGCAAACTCGTACTCGCGCGGGCCAATGGAGATCATGTTCAGTGACAGCGGATTGTCGATGTCGTCGCCGAACACAAATTCGAAGTCGGCGCGCGACAGATCGCAAAAGCCGGCGCCTCCAAAGCTGCGATGATCGATCGCATCGGTCGCCAGCAGTGCTGAAGCGCCCGGCTGGAGCGGTGTTGCGTCCGGAGGAAATCGGTATACGTATCGCGTCCAGATACCGCCGGGACCCCGTTCAAGGGCCTCGAAATAGCTGCATCCATTCGGGACGATTGGACTGCGGATATATCCACCGTATGCATCGAACCAGATCTTGTTCGCCAGCGCCACGACGGTGTCGCTGGCGTTGGTGATTCTGAAGTAGCCGCCGTAGTAATACTGGTTGCCAGACTTGCTTGGCGGCGACGCTGGCGCGATCTCGGTGAAGATCAGCGAACTGCCGCCGGTGGGATTGAGCGCGACGTCCAGCGCCGCGCTCGACGAATCAGCCAGTGTGACGGCGGCCGTGTTCACCAGCGCGTCCACGTCGCCCAGCGTTGCCGATGCGCGCGCGCGCTCGCTCGTCGCTGGTGAATGTGCGATCGAGGCGCAACGCATAGCTGCCACGAGTCAATGTCAGGAAGCGTGCGATGCCTTGCGCGTCACTCACGGCGGTGTCGGCGACGGCCGGTTCGGAGCTGTCCGTGCTTCGTCGCACTGCGATGACGCGGGCACCTGGGATGTTGCCACTTGGCCAGCCGAGGGATTGGCCAACGGCACTCAGCGACGCGGGGAGTTGAACGCGAACGGCCAGCGTGTACTGCGCCGCCTCGGACGTGATCGTGCGTTGGGCGTCGCAGGCGACCAGCACGCTGAGCGGCGCGAGAATTCCCACCGCGCGTCCGAAGGCGCGGTCGCACGCCGCCGTTCGGACGCGGGAGAATGGCGTGTGCGCAAGCATCACGATGCAACTATGGAATCACGCCCGGTGTCGCCTTGCCAGCGATCCAGTCAGCCGCTGAATTGTGCGAGCGCTGGTACACAACTCGACCATTCGGGAGTGTGCGTGCAACGCGTCGATGGATAGCTAGGGTATCCTCGACTTTAAGGTAAACGGCGTCGGCCGGGTCGACATTGTCCGTGATTGCACTGGTGCACAGACTAAAGCCGGGCGTCCGCGGCTCGTCAAAGTTGAAACGCACAAGATCCAGCAGCGCACCGACGGGAATGCGCGTCAATACTGTGCCGAACACGGCGTCAGTCCAGCGCGTCAGCGAATCCGTTTTTAAGTCGCTTGCAATTGCCCAGTACTGCCGTCCGCCGCGAAAGCGCCAGCCGTGCCCGTCTGCTTCGAGCGGTCGAGGAGACAAATCGATCATGTTCGGGACGAGCGGGTTGTCAACGTCCGACGAGCCCGGAAACTCAACAGCCGCAATCCTCAGGTCGAAGAACCCGGCCCTTCCGAAGGGTCTGTGGTCAATTCCATCCGTTGCAAGCAGCGCTGTTTCGCCCGGCAGCAGCACGCGTGCGCCATCTGGAAAGCGATAAAGGTGTTGAGCCCAAACATTCTGCGGATCGTGCTCGATCGCCGCGAAGATGCTGCAGCCATTCGGTCGGTTCGGCGATGTGAGGTATCCGTCCCAAACATCCATGAACAGCTTTCGCGCCAAGGCAACGGTGCTGTCACTATTGTTGTGAATTTCGAAATAGCCGCCGACGTAGTATTGCTGACCACTTGGTTCCTGAGGCCAAGACGGAAAGACTTCGCTGATCACGAGCGAACTGCCGCCCGCAGCAGTCAGAATGATCTGTGCCGCAACGCTGCTATCGGTCGTAATCGCGACTGTGGAAAAGCCTACAAGCTCCTCAGTATCGCCGAGGCTCGGCGCCATCGCGCGCTCTATAGCCGTCAATGACCGAGTCGCGCGAATCGTGTAGCGCGCGAGAGCGAGGGTCGAGAAGCGTGCGATTCCAGCTGCATCAGTGATGGCAGTGTCGGCAGTGGCTCTTTCAGAGGCATCGAAAACGGTGCGTGTTGCAATGACGCGCGCTCCAGGAACTACTCCATCTTGCCACGAAAGAGCTTGACCGGCTCCGGCGAGCGTCGTTGAAGCCTGAGCCTCCACGCGCAAACTGTACTGTGCCTCGCGGCCGGTAATCGTTCGACGCCCGTCACCGCAGGCAGTCGCTGTGAGCAGCAAAACAATTCTTGCTGCAACTGAGGAGTAAACTCCGCGAGATACTCTAGCTAAGTGGCGCATTGCTGGCTGGCGGCTCAGAACGAAGGTGTGGGGCAGTCTCTGCTCGGCGCACTGCCTTCATCGGCCGCACCCGATTGCTCCGCGAGTACGGCCGATGCTTCAAAATCACGACTTCAACGCACCACCGCGGGCAACGCGCCCAGTGGGCCTTGGCACGCCGCTACAGGAGACAATTGCAGCACAGCGTGCTCGGGTTGCAAATCGGCGTCGTATTCGGATCGTACGCGTGACATAGGTCTGAACACGTAAGCCCAGAGCAAGTTGAGACATGAAACATGCACAACTGCGCCTCCTTCTGCGCCTGCAGCGGAGCCGTTGCCGCCCCAATGCCCACCATCACCATCGCACCCAGACACATTCCCACCGCGGCCTTGAGCATCTTCGTCGCGCGCATAACTACCTCCGGTTGACGGGATTACCGTTTGGCGTACTCCCACCGTCTGGCAGAATGCCAGAAGCGGTGGCGTTCGATGATCGTCCAGCGGGCGCTCGACGCAACTTCACCGCCGACAGAATAGAGTCCATGACACCGGAACTCGCGAGCGAACCTGCCCGCGCGTACACCGTATGCCCCGAAGAATCGAGCACGATGATCTGCGGCACCGATCGTACGCGGTAGAGCAAACCGAACCGCGGACTCGGCATCTCAAAAACCGGAATGCGGACGCCGGTGCTGTCCACAAAACGCCGAACCGTGGCACTCGAGTCCAGCGCGATCGCGATTACACGGGCTCGCAGCGCGGGCGTTGCCGACAAAGAGTCGCTCAACCGCGTGATCACGGGCAATGACCGCGCACAGTGCACGCACGTCGCGGAGAAGAAGAACAACACCTGTCGCGAATCATCGGATCTCGTGCCGATCGTTACCGTATCGCCATCGAGTGACCGAGCAACAAACTCTGGGACGAGCATGCCCGGATGGGGCTGCAGAAATCGCTGCAGGATCGCCCGCTGATCTTCCCGCAAGCTTCTGTTCTGAACGCCGAGCGCACACACCGCGCCAGCCATCGCAACGACACCGACGCTGTACATGCGTCGCGTCCATCGTGCACCTGAGTCCGTAGATCCCGTTTCCATAGTGACCTCGTTATGAAAAGCGCTCGATCGCGGAACTACATGATGGACCGTTCTGATTTGCACTGCACTGTCTGTCCCGGCCAAATACTTTATTGATACAAAAGCAGCAGCCGAGGCCGGACGAACTCGATTAGGCAGCATTCATTGCCTACTCTCCACGAGCTTGACAGCAATACGCGCTTGAAAAATTTCTTTCGCCGCCGTCAATCCGCCATGCAGCCGCACTTCGCCCGGTGTCGGGCCGAGATGCCGCCGACAGAGATGCACCAGCGCCGCCGAACCCGACAGACCCATCGTGAGCGCAGCGCGCTCGACGCTTACCGCTTTGTCGTCGAGCAATGCGATTGCGACAAGTAGCTTGCCCCACGCAATCAGCGCTCCTGGCGGTGGCAAGCCCGACGTCTGCAAATCGCGACGGAGTGATCGAGCCGAGCGACCGCATCGCCGCGCAAGCTCGTCAGGATCAATAGACTCCGTAGCAGACTCAATCGCGACAGTCAACGCGGCGACCGCTCCGGTGCTAGGCGCCGCGACACGAAGGACGTCGCGCATCGCGTTCGTCACGCGCGCGAATTCTACAGACGGCTTGTCGACACTCATTTTCCCGCCCCCACCCTCACACCGACTCCCCACGTCTGCCGCGAACCGAGCGGCAACGGAATATTCGGATCCGAAGGTCGAACGCGCGCGTGCGTATTCGCGCTCCATGCCGAGACCGTAAGCGACTTCCGGCGCTCAGCACCCAACCACCACCGCGAAGCGACCGACAACCGATCCGACTGCGTCGCCGCCGCCGCCAGCTCCATCACCGGCGCGATCAACGTGCGATAAGCCCGCGTCCGTCCCACCGGCGATGGTATCCCGGCATTCGGCGTGAAGCCCGTCACGCCATACCCAACCAGCAACGTCACGCGCGGACTCACAACTTTTCCCACTTCCGCCGAGATCCCCGGCGAGAAAGCCACGATGTCCGTCGTCATCCGCGCCGCGCGATCGTTGATCGCCTGCGCGTCACGCCACACGCTGGCCACCGCGCCCCACAGCCAACGACTGTCTCTGCCAGCCGAGCGCACATCCGCCACCAGCGAGAACGCACTCGCGTCGGCCGCGTACGTGCCGCCGGCCGTGGTGGTGCGAACGGCGGCACCACGTTGCGATGTGTACTCCGATCGCACCGACACCACCGTCCGCCAGATCGCGCGCTGCGCCGCCGCACCAACGGTGTAGCCGTCGGTGCTCCAGCGATCACTCGGCGCACCGGTGACGATCGCAAACACCTGGCGCTCCTCGCTGTGCTCGAATCGTGCGAATGCGCTCCACGCGGCGCCGCGCGTCCGACCGCTGGCGTCCGCGCCAAACGTGCGAGCCGATCGATCTGCTCGACGGAAGAAGGGCGGCACGCCGCTCGAATAGTCACCGGGCTCCACGCCCACCAATCCGTCCAGCGCGTACACGCGGATGGTCTGCGGATTGGGAAACAGCGTCACGGCTTCGCTTGCATCCAGCACTCGCGCCTGAATGCCGACCTGGGTGCTGTCGCCGACGCGCCGACTGAGGCCGAACGTCAGCCCGGCGAGCGAGGCGCGACCGATGACGGAGGCCGCCGCGTGCGCCGACGTATTCTCGAGCAGATGAAAGCCGGCCGACGCGCCGAGCCGCCACTTGCCGAGCGCAATCGCTTCGCCGCCTTCGATGGTCACGATGGGGCGCCGCAGCGCGGGGCGGTTGGTATCAGTCGGTATAAAAGGCGATGAACCATACGGTGATACGAATGCCGGTGGCGAGCCGGCGGAGAATTGCGTCAGCTCCACCGACACCCGCCCGATCGCCGCCACGCGCGCGCCAACCCGTCGCCAGGCGCCGATACTGACCGCGGGCGTGCTTGCACTGACAGGATCGAGCGGGCGTCGATAGCTCCCCGACACACCGCTTGCACCGGTGAGGAACTGCGTCCACGAGCCGCGAATGTCGTCGTGCAGCCCGGCAGGATTGCCCGCCGTCCACGCCAGCCCGACTCGCGGCGCGGCCTGCTCGAGCAGGCGAGACGCCTCTACGCTGCGCGCGACGGGAATGCCAAGTTGTCCAATGCCGCGAACGGGACTCCAGCGCCACAGCCATGGCGACGTGCTCGCATCCTCGATGACCGGTTGCGCGCGTAGCGTGGCGGTTGCGACGCATGCACACAGCAGCAACGCGAGGCGCGCGAGATTCTGAGAATGACGGTGTGTCATCGCGCACGCTCCACCGCGCGCGGCCCGAGTGGCATCGTGACCTCGACACCAAAGCGCAATCGTGGAAACAGTCGCGCGCCTTGTCCGGCTGTCGCCGGTTTACCGACGCGATCCAGCGCATTGAATGCGTAGAATGACAACCGCCCCTGATCGAAAATGCTTTTCGCCACCTGCAGACTGAAGAGCCAGTCGGGCGCCGCCGATGCCGGAATGCTGATGATGCCAACGCGCTGCCGCCGCAGATCCTTGTACTGCGCGTCACTGCGCTCACTGGCGGGCACCGCAACGTATTGCCCGGTGCGCGTGACATAGCCGGACCACGCCAGCGTGTCGATCGCCCCTTCCAGGACGTTGTTCTCCTTGATGTAGTACTGAATGGTGGCGGTGAGGACCAGTCCGAGTGCTGGTTGATGGTGGATGATGCGCGCCGTGGTGAGCGCACGCTCGCCGCGTTCGTTGGTGCCGAGCCAATACGGGATGCGCCGTTGCAGCGAGTCGAGCTGGAAGCTGGTGACCTGCGGGAATTGTCCGAGATATTTTGCGTCGTTCGTAAGGTGCGACACCGTCCACGCGCCGTTCAGTTCGAGCCGAGTCTGGATGGCGGACCATTCCGGCAGCGAAAGTGTCCACTCCACGCCGCTGTTCACGACGCGCTGCATGTTGCGCGGCCGGTCGATGAAGATCGGGACCGTGTCGACGCTCTGTGCCGGTGTGATGAATGTCGGCGGACGACCGGTACCGGTGACGGAATCGCGCAGCGCGAAATGCTCGCGCAACAGATACGTCCCTTCCGGATCGTATGCCACACCGCCGATGGTGGCATCGCGGAACGCCACTAGACTCAATGATCCGCCGTGTCGGCCGAAATCGATTTCGACTCCGGCTTCGGCCTTCTCACCAACCGAGTAGCCGAGACTGGGATTGGTGGAGTTCTTGATGCTGGTGGTAAGCACCGCCAGACGTTCGTTCGAATCGGGTGGATACCAATTCACGTTGATCACATCGTAGTACTGCGGCGCCGGATAGAAATCGTTCAGCGTCGGCAGCTTCGATGTGCGGCCCCAGCCCGCCCGCAGACGCAACCACGGCTTGGGCGAAAGTTGGGCGTTGATTCGCGGCTGCAGCACCGCGTCACGCGAGCCCGATGCCCACCAAGTGCCCGAGTGCAGCACATCGGCGCGCAGGCCAGCCTGCACTTCGAGACCAACGCCACCAGCCAGCGTTCGTGAAAAACGGTCGTCGAGATACAGCGCTGTCGTGGCCTGCGGCGGAATGGCATCGAAGCGGCGCGGCCGGTCAAAGCCGTTCACGCCATTGAATGTGACCTGCGGCGGAAACTCGATGTCGAACTGATATCCGGCCCCCGCGTTCCACTCGCGCCGGAACTCGGCGCCGGCACGCAGCAGATGATCGGCGCCGAGGAAACGCGCCGAGGGATTCACGCCTTCGATACGCGAGTAGAGTGTCCACGGCGTGCCGTCCAGCTGAACCACGGCCGGATACAATCCGCCCACGAATCGGCCAACCTTCCGCCCTTCGTCGATGCGATCGGTGAACGGCTGCGCACCACGCAGCAGCAGTTGCTGATCGCGCGAATTCTGCCAGCCACGCTCGATCGACGCGGTGACTTCCAGATGCCGCCGCACATCTGCGCCAAATCGTGCGCGCTCCGACAATCGCAGACCGCCGCTGCGATCACTCGACGACTGCCCGAGCCTGATCGACGGTTGCTCCGGCTCGTTGCGAAACACCTGAAAAAAGTTCAGCCGCGTGTCGAATACCGTCGACGCGATACCATTCCGCTCGTGCGTGAAACGATGCGCGGCATCGAGCGTGGCGCGCCAGACATCCGCGTCGCGCAGCCCGGGATCGAGTTGCGTGCGCGCAATATCAGTCGTGATCGACGCGCTCTGCGATCCACCCCCAAGCTCTCGCCCCGCCGCCAAACTTGCCTCGGCCGTGCGGGGATCGTAGCGCGCCAGCAGCTCCGGTGCGACGACACCGGCGCGCGTATCGATCACGATGGCGCCCGAGGTCAGATCCCCGTAGCGGGCCGAGGGAACGCCGCGGATGACCTCCACGCGCTCGAGCGCCGCCGCCGGGATGCGCCGCAGATCGATGCCGCCGCCGGCGTTGGTGGTCGGGACGATCTCGCCTCGCGGCCCCGTGCTCTGCAGGTTGGCGTTGTTGGACAGCGGCACGCCATCGAGGATGATGACGGTGCCGAACGCGCCGAGCTGTCCGGCAGCGCCAGTATTCGTCGGCACGGAGCGCAGCGCAAACTGTTGCACGCCGTCGAGGCCTGGCGCGGCGAGCGGCACGCCAGGCAGCAGTTCGAGCACACCGGCGAGGCTGGGTGCGATCTGGTTGGCTATGGCTTCGCGCGTGACGACGCTGGCGCTGCCGAGTTCACCGCGGGCGCGGCTGTTGGCGTCGGCGGTGACGCGGACTTCGGTCATGCGAAGCGCCGTCGTGGCCATGACGATCGGCGCGTCGACGGTTCCCGCGGCTGGGACCCGGATGCTGACGCGTGCCGGCGCGTAGCCAATGCGCACGGCCGACAGCACCTGCGGGCCAGACGGCACTGTCTGGAAGCGGAACCGTCCGGCCGAATCGGTGAGGGCGAGGAGCGGCGTGCCTTCGACGCTGACGGTGACGGCCGGGATGGGTCGCCCGACGCCCGACTCGGTGACGCGTCCGGTGAGCGACTGGGCCTGTGCTGCGCCTGACGCGAGCAGCAGCGCGGACGCCGCCGCGAAGGCGGTGATTCGTAGGCAGGGCATTGCGAAGGACCTCGGACGGCGGTGGCGCAGCGACCGTAATCGTA
>JANMWU010000919.1:0-1694 GCA_031380785.1 Gemmatimonadaceae bacterium | reverse complement strand
GACGGCGACTTTCGGATACCATTGCGCAAAATCGTAGTGGCGCCCGCGTCGGCCATTGCGGCGGAATGTCGTCGGCACGCGCGCTTCCCACGCAAACGCAACCGTCACCGACTGACCCGGACGCAGCGGTTTCGGCAACGTGAAGTGCGCGATCGTGCTGTCCGGCGAGCCCGGATAGTCCACGGAAACCGGCGCCCCGTCCACCGTCGGCTGCGCCGTGAATCGTTCGTAGCCGTAGGCCGGATCTTCGAGCAGCTGAAAGCGATTGCGGCCCTCACGCTCATCCGCGTCACTCCACTTCGAGTACGGCCGGAAGGCGTTCAGATATTGATGCACGTACATCGCCGTCAGTACATCGGGCGATTTATTGGTGTAGCGCAACGTGCCGGTGGCGATCAGCACCTGTCGCGTTTCGTCGAGACGCGCGGTGATGTCGTAGTTCGCGCGCTGCTGCCAGTAACCGACAGTGTCGCCGCTGGCCGGCGATGTACCGTATCGCTGTGCCGTGAGACTCAGCGGCAGCAGCAGAAACGCGTGAAACAATACTGTCCGGCAGTTGGTCATCGACGAGTTCCGGGAGCTGTCAATTGGACTCTCCACGGCACCGATCGGTCAGAACGCTGCGGTGCCGTGCGTCGATGCGGATTCTACTCTGTCAGCGAGGCTGCTGCACCAATTTTGACTTGAGCGCGCCCAGCCGGCGCCGCACCGATCCGTCTTTCACGTAGTCGCCAACGCGCACGATCACGCCACCGATGATGTCGGGATTCACGCGCACCTGCGCCACGGCGGTGCGTCCGAGCGTCCGGCTGAGTGAGGCCGCAATGGCATCCACTTCTCCGGGCTGCGGCTCGCGCGCCAGCGTGATGTCCGCGCGCACACGACCGAGACTTTCGTCAACCAGCGTGGCGTATTCGCCGGCGATTTCCGGAATCAGCAGCTGTCGGCGGTTCTGCACCAGCGCTTCGAGAAAGCGCACCATCAGGCGCGGCATGCGATCCTGAAACGCCTTGCGCAGAATCTCTTTCTTGGCCGTGACGGGCACTCGCGGTGACTCGAGGAATCGACGGACTTTGATGTCCGAAGTGACCAGAGATGCGACATCGTCGATCATGCGCCCCCACCCGTCGAGGTCACCGGCGCGCTGCGCCAGCGAGACCAGCGCCTCGGCGTAGTTACGTGCGATGGTGGAATCGCGCATCAGCGCGAACCCTTTGGCGCATCGAGGCCCGCGAGAAACGATTCGACCAGCGAGCGATCGGTGGCGCTGTCGAGGTTACGGCCAATCACTTTGCTGGCACCGGCGATGGCGAGATCGATCGCCTCACGACGCAGTTCTGCGACCGCTTTCTCTTTCTCAGCCTGCATTTCGCGACGAGTGCGGTCCAGCATGTCGGCGCCTTCGGCCTTCACCTTCTCGAGCATTTCAGCGCGCAACGCATCGGTCGCGGCGCGACCATCGGCCATGACCTTTTGCACGTCGGCACGCGTTTCCGCGAGCTGCTTCTGCTGTTCCGCCAGCAGTTTCGCCGCTTCGGCACGATCGGCTTTCGCTTCGGTGATCGCCTTCTCGAGAGCCGCTTCGCGCGCCTCGACGGCCGAAAGCAACGGTGGGTAGGCGTACTTCGCCAGCACAACGAGCAACAGCACGAAGATGATCAGGGTCCAGAACATCAGACCAACTTTCGGGTCGA
>JANMWU010000901.1:0-2293 GCA_031380785.1 Gemmatimonadaceae bacterium | reverse complement strand
GCCACAAGTCCGTGCAGCGTGCGGCGACCGCCGTTGGTTTCGGTCATAAGTGCGCCGATCGGTACCTGACACCCGCCATCGAGTGCGGCAAGGAAGGTGCGCTCGCAGGTGGTCGCATCCATCGTGGGCTGATGATTCAGCCTGGCGACGATGGCTGAGACTGCGGCGTCGTTGTCACGCACCTGAATTGCGATCGCACCCTGGCCCGCCGCTGACAGCCAGTCGGGAGCACCGAGATAGCTGCGAATGCGCGCTGACAATCCGAGGCGATTCAGTCCCGCCGCCGCAAGAATCGCGGCGTGACACAAACCCTTGTCCAGTTTCGAGAGACGCGTGCCGACGTTGCCGCGCAGATCAACCACCATGCAATCGGGACGCAGTGCCTTCAGTTGCGCACGGCGGCGCAGGCTCGACGTGCCGACAATGGCGCCGCGCGGCAGCTCATGCAGTAACGCGCCCGGCACATCGTCACGCACCACCAGCGCATCGCGCGAATCCTCACGCGGCAACTGCGCCAGAACCGTGAGACCAGGCGGATCATCGGTCGGCAGATCCTTCAGCGAATGCACGCAGAGATCGGTGACGCCCTGACGCAGGTCGCGCTCCAGCTCTTCGGTGAACAGGCCTTTGCTGCCGATCGCCGTGAGCGCCACATCAAGCCGACGGTCACCGACGGTGGTGTACGTCACGAGTTCACTCGGCACGCCGATCGCCGCCAGTTCCGCCTGCACCGTATGCGCCTGTACCAGCGCGAGAGCAGAGGAACGGGTACCGATTTTCAGCGGACGCTTTTCAGTGGTCATGAATTCGTTGTCAGGTGATGATGCCGGTCGCGTTGCGCTTGCACCGCGCGCACGACGGCGGCGACAAGCCCCTCGAGTGTGGACGGCATCGCTTCGGCCACCACCCGCATACCGGAAGCGTGCGCAGCCTGCGTGGTGATCGGTCCGATGGAGACCACGTCGGCGACGTTGTGCAGCGCACCCATGGCGGATACCCACGCGTCCACCGCGCTGCGGGCGGTCATTGTCACCGCATGCACGCGGCCGTCGCGCAACGCGGCGCGCACGTCGGCCACGTCTTCGTCGGTCGCGACACTCTCGTACACATCGATGCGATCCACCATCGCACCAAGCGCGCGCAGTCCGTCAGTCAAGTCGTTTCTGGCGCCGGACGCTGCCGGATAGAGCATCGTCGTGCCCGACACATCGTCGCGCGCCGCGAATGCATCGAGCAGGCCTTCGGCCACGAAACGCCCGGGCATCAGAAACGGCTCAACGCCGCGCGAGCGCACTGCGGCGGCGGTGGAACTGCCAACGGTTGCCACGCGCGTGTGTGCCCAGTCGTCCGGGGTAATGCCGCAGCCCGCCGTCGCATCGAACGTCAGGCCAACGCTGGTCGCGCTGGTGAACAGCACCCAGTCGTACCGCGCCAGCGCGCACGCAGCCACACGCAGCGCATCCGTGTCGCGTGTGACGATTCTGGTGGCGGCATACGTCAGTACGTGCGCGCCCAATGCCTGCAGCGGCTCGATCAGCTGGTCAGCACGTGCAGCCGCACGGGTAACGACGATCGTCGCACCGTCGAGTGGACACGCGGATACGGCGACATCAGGAACAGTCATCGCATGCATCCCGCGCACCACACGATCACTTCCGGCCGACGGAGTCAATCGCATCGCCGCGGCGTGTCATCGTGCGCGCACGAATTACGAGCGACAACACATAACCGCCCACCACCAGCGCGGCCGCGCCAAATGCGGCGTACATGTACCCGGCGTTGTCAGGCATCATGACTCTCCGGCTTCGAGCGCCTCGACGTGATCCCGCAGCGCAGCGTATTTCAGGCGTCCGCGCAGCAGCGCCACGAACAGAATTGTGAACGCCACAAACGCCAGTGACAGGGTGAGCCCCATTTCCGCTGACAGCTTCGGCTTCTCCGGCGCGAGCACAATCGGCTGCGGATGCATGGTGCGGAACAGGCGCACACTGAGATGAATGAACGGCACCAGCAGCGAGGCCAGTATGCCCAGCACCGCCGAATATCGTGCGCGTTGCTGCCGGTCCTCGATCGCGCCGCGCAACACGGTGTAGCCGAGCAGGATGAACCAGAGGAAAAGCGTACTTGTAAGCCGCGCATCCCACGTCCACCAGGTGCCCCAGATCGGCTTGCCCCAGAGCGGGCCGGTGATCAGCACGATGCTCAGGAATATCAGCGCCACTTCAGCCGAGCTTTCCGCCAGACGGTCGAGGCGTTCGTCGCGCAGCCAGAGGTACATGGCACCGCCAATCGC
>JANMWU010000806.1:0-10307 GCA_031380785.1 Gemmatimonadaceae bacterium | reverse complement strand
GCTCGTGTACACCGCGAGACGGCGAAAAGTCAGCCAACTCGATGTGGTCGCCTGTCACGGTAAGATGCGCGGATCCCGCCTAACGCTTCCAGGCGACGAGGCGCACTTTGCCGTCTCCGTATTCGAGCGCTGGTGACGGAAAGTGATAGTGCCGCAGGCCCGTCTTGACGTTGACCCACCACGGCTTCTGTCCCGGCAGCTTCAGCGGATCGAGGTCGAGCGACATCAGAAAGCGTCGACGGGCGCGCATGATGTCACCCGTATTCGGGTTGATCCAATCGGTGATCGTCGTGCCGACGGAGACGCGCAGGAAGCTCGGCCAGATCTTCTTTGCCCGGCCATGCAGCAGCGTGTCAACGTCGACAGACATCCAGTAGGTCTGCCCGCTGTAGTCGACGGTCGCACGCAGATCGCCCGGAATCTTGCCGTCACGAACATTAATCACGGCCTGCGTCGGGCTGTACGACATTGATGGCGTGAACGCCTCCGTCCCGGGTACGAACGCATGCACGAGATACAAACCCTGCCCGATGCTGTTGAACAACATGTCGGGCGGAGAAAATCCGTATTGCTTCTGGGTGGCGTCCCACAATTCGATCTGCAGCTGAAACGCGGCCGCATGGGCGACCGACCAGAGGGTAGACTGCGTCTTCGACATGCACGCCTGTTTGAGCAGCGTGGCCCCGGTCTCGCTCAGCATGTACCCGCCCAGCATGTGGCCGAGCTTGTCCATGTCGAGGAACGGGCCATTCCAGTCGTAGTTGAGGAAAAACTTCGGAGCCTTTTCCCCTGACCACCATGCGCCCTTGAAGTACTGATGGAGCACGACATTCCCAACCACGAACGCACCACCGACGAGCGATTGCGCGACGCGACGGCCCCCTCCTCCCGGCTGACACTGCGCAGGTCCCGGCAGCGTGGCGACGTACGTGCTGTCGGATCTCAATGGTACCGCACCGAGCGGCGGAGTTCGCAGCGCAAGTGCGGCATCAGCACGCGACAGTGATGCGGCGGTTGCATTCTGTGCAAACGACGGGGTCGCGAAGCACAAGAAAAGACTGGCGAGGACGGAACGCAGGAGCATAAGGTCTGAAGGCGCTGGAGTGTGACGATAGTTTCAGCATAATCGTGTCGTGATGCAAACAAGCTGATTCAGCGGAACGCGCTCATGTCGCGCGTCGCGCGCATGGGCACGCATTCTCAACAGTTGCGCGCGGAGCGACGGTGCGGCATTCGCCTGCGATGTCAGCGAGAACGGATCATTCGCTGATCGGGTGCAGAGATTCACGCAGTGAGAAGTCCGCCAGCACCTGTCGACAGCGCCCGAAACGCTTCGCGATGCGCTGACCGGTGCAGCCCTCTGCAGCAACGACCCGAATGGAAATGTTACGTTTACTCTTCAGCGCGGCGTTGTCGCGCGCCTGCCTTGCGTCAATCAAATGCCATCGTTCAAGAACTTGAAACGCATGCTGCTCGGCATGCCGCTGCATAGTGAACAGCTGGAGGACGAGCGACTCGACAAGAAGACTGGGCTTGCGGTCCTGTCGAGCGATGCGATTTCATCCGTCGCGTATGCCACCGATCAGATGCTGTTTGTCCTTGGCGGCGCCTTCGGCACGGCGGCACTCGCCTACGTTTTTCCGATCTCCGCCGTCATCGTGGGATTGCTGGTCCTGGTTGGCATCAGCTATGAACAGACGATTCACGCGTATCCCGGTGGCGGTGGTTCGTACACGGTCGCCCGCGAAAATCTCGGCAAAGGTCCCGGTCTGGTGGCGGCGGCGGCGCTCCTCACCGACTATATCCTGACGGTGGCGGTGTCGGTCTCCGGTGGCGTGGCCGCGATGACATCAGCGTATCCACACCTCGCACCGCACGCCGTAGCGATTGGTGTCGGGGCCGTTGCGCTCCTGACGCTGGTCAATCTCCGTGGTGCGCGGGAATCCGGTGCTGCTTTCAGCGTCCCGACGTATGTGTTCATCGTGATGATGGTCGCTCTCATCACGCTCGGCCTCTGGCAGCTTGCGCACGGTGCGAAGCCGATCGTGACAACCGCCGCGTTGAATGTTGACCCGACGACGGCCAAAGCACACCATCTCGACCGTATCACAGGATTCTCATTGATTTTCCTTCTGATGCGCGGCTTCGCGGAAGGTTGCTCCGCGATGACGGGCACTGAGGCGATCTCAAACGGCATTCAGGCGTTCAAGGCGCCGGCGCAACGCAACGCCGCCATTACGCTCGCCTGGATGGTGACAATCCTGGCGGTGTTCTTCCTCGGCACGAGCTATCTGGCCCATCACTTCCAGATCATGCCGACGGTGGACGAAACAGTGCTCTCCCGTCTGGGCCACGTGGTGTTCGGGCAGGGGTTCTGGTACTACGCGCTGCAGTACGCGACGTTCGCGATTCTGGTGCTGGCGGCAAACACTGCGTTTGCTGACTTTCCACGGCTGGTGAGCATTCTCGCGCGCGACAAATACATGCCCACTCAGCTCGCAGCGCGCGGCGACCGATTGGCATTCAGCAATGGCATACTCACGCTCGCGGTCATCGCGGCATTCCTGATCTGGCTGTTCAAGAGTGACACAACGGCCTTGGTTCCGTTGTATGCCGTCGGCGTCTTTGTGTGCTTTACGCTCTCACAGGCGGGCATGGTGATGCATTGGTTGCGGACGAGCGCCGCTGGCTGGCGCTGGCGTGCCGCACTGAACGGTATTGGTGCTGTCGCCACCGGCATCGTGTCCGTGATTCAGATCGTGACAAAATTCACCGAGGGCGGCTGGGTCGTTGCCGTTTTGATTCCAGTGCAAATCGCGCTTCTGAAGGCGATCAATGTGCACTATCGCCGGTTCGCGATCGACGTCGCCTTTCGCGGCCGCAGCCCGCTTCTGCCGCACAAGCACACGGTCGTAGTCGCGTTGGGAGACATGAACAAGGCTTCGGCCGCTGCGCTCATCTACGCCACGTCGTTTGGCCGTGCTGTGACGCCGGTGCACGTCGATGTTGATCCCGAGCATACGGCACGGTTTCAGCGCGAATGGGACAGGTGGGATATCGGCTACGAATTGGAGATATTGCCATCGCCGTACCGGAGCGTCATTCGGCCACTTGTGGACTATGTCTGCCTGCTGCAGAAGCAGACACCGGATCTCCTGGTGACGGTGGTCACGCCGACGCTGGTCCCGACGCGGTGGTGGGAGCACCTCCTGCACAACAAGACGGTTGGAGAGTTCGTGGCGGTTCCCGTCGCGGAGCCGCGACACTGATAGGCGCGCGCAGCTCGGTGCCGGGCCTGTCCAGCTCCGCCGCAGAGGTCAGACCACGAACATTCCGATTCCGGCAGCAAACATCGCCACCGTTGTGATTCCGACAACGACACGGCCGAGGGCGGAGCTTGGTTGTCCCTGCATCAGCGTCCGGTCAGAGGCGGCGATGAGAATGCCCACGAGCAGAAATGGCGCCAGCAATCCGTTCAGCACGGCCGTCCAGTACAGGGCGCGCACGGCGTTGACGTTCGTGAAATCCATGATCACGCCAGCGGCCAACGACAGCAGAATGACGGCGTAGAACGCCGGCGCACCGCGAAAATGTTCATCAATGCCCTGCCGCCAACCAAAGAGTTCAGCAAATGCATATGCTGCGGAACCGGCCAGCGTCGGGATCGCGAGCGTACCAACCCCGAGCAGCCCGACTGTGTAGAGCAACGTGGCGAAACGTCCCGCGAGCGGCTCAAGCGCTTTCGCCACATCCCGGCTGGTCTCAAGGTTCGTGAGACCGGCGCGGTGCAGCGTGAGCGCTGTCGTGAGGATGATGAAGAACATCGCCAGGTTCGAAAAAAACGTACCGACGCCGACATCGATCTTTCGTCGCTTGATATCCTCATCAGTCGCGCCGCGCCGCGCGACCAGCGTGTGACGGCCCAGCGCCTTCTCTTCCTCGACCTCCTGCGACGCTTGCCAGAAGAAGAGATACGGACTGATCGTTGTCCCCAGAATCGCGACGAGCGTGGCCAGAGCTTCGCGATTGTGCGGCAGTGTTGGCAGGAACGTGTCATGCAAGACGACACTCCACTGCGGCCCGACCTTGAACGCGGTGATCACATAGGCAAAAAGCACCAGTGCGAGCCATTTGAGCACCGCCGCCACGGCGGCGTACCGCATCTGCACCGTTGCCCAGCCAATGAGTATGGCGAAGACGCTAACCCAGAGATGCGAACTGATTCCGGAGAGGAGTTCGGCGGCGTCCGCCATGCCTGCGAGATCAGCGCCGATGTTGATCGTGTTCGCAGCCAGCAGCGCGAAGCACGCCGTCGCCAGCACGGGGCGCGGGAACTTCTCTTTCAGCGCGGCCATCAATCCCGTCCCCGTGACCATGCCGATGCGTGCGCACATGCTCTGCACAGCGGCCATCAGCGGCCAGGTCAGCAGCGCGGCCCAGAGAAATCCGTTGCCGAACTGGGCACCGGCGATGGAGTACGTGGCAATGCCCGATGGATCGTCGTCTGCCGCGCCGGTGATTACACCGGGGCCGAGCGAGTTCCAGAAGCGCCGGATGACATTCGGCGCGGGGCGCGGGCTGGCGACGGTTACACCCGTGGCCCGGCGAATGGTCGGGGTGGCCTGCTTGCGGGCCGACATCTTCGATGCTCCATGGCGCAGCCCTCAGGCGCGAGAGGTGAAGTGGGCGCGTCACGCGCGGTGCCACACGAAGCTGGCACGCTACTATACTGGGGGATAGTATGTCAATGATGCCCGGTGCAGGTGTCACGCCGCGGAGGCTTATGGCACATACAATTCGCGAACAAACCAAACTGCTGAACCGCGTCCGCCGGATCCGCGGGCAGATCAACGGCATCGAGTCGCTCCTCGAAGCGCACGGTGACTGCGGCAAGGTGCTGCAACAGCTCGCGGCATGCCGTGGAGCGCTGAATGGACTTATGGCCGAGATCCTCGAGGATCATATTCGCTTTCACGTCGTTGATCCGGCGCTGCATCCCGAATCAGAACAGGCGGAGGCCACTGAGCAGCTGATCGATATTGTGCGGAGCTATCTGCGTTGAGCTCGTGGCTCGGTAGGCTGCATCTGCCCGACTCACCCCGGGCCGACGCGACCGCATGGTTGCTGATCGAACAACTTCCAGCACATCCCATGATTTCGGCACCGGTCGCCACCGCATTCACAGGTCGCGCGAAGGTGCGCGTGTACGAGGCGATCGACCAGCTCGTGGCCGCCGGCATGCCGCTGCCGCACACGGCCGGTAAACGGAACCGATGGTGGGAAGCGAGTGGGTTGCTCGACTTGATCGCGCAGCTTGAGGCTGGGGAGCTGCCGCGTATGAACGCGTAGGCCGCGATCCGTGCGTCAATCAGGGCGCTGATCGACTTCACGTTGATCACGCGCCCATCCGGCGTGTTCACGTACGGTCGAACGCAGCCAGCATATCAAGAGAAGGGAACTCTCGATCAGCGTTCCTGCTGACGGAGCGTCCGCACCACCGTCGCGGCACTGTCCGCGCCGGCCGGGATCAGCCGACCAGCGGTGCGCACCAGCGCCGCCGCAGCCGCGCCCTGACCACGACTGTTCAGCAATGCAGCGTACCGCGCCGCAATGTCCGGCAGCGCCATGCTGTCCACTCGAGTGCCGTTCGCGAACGAGCCCAGGGCAACGCGGAAAACCGAGTCAGCACCCGCCATGTCACCCGTTGACACGCGCAGTGTAGCGCCGATGGCCAGCGCTGGCGCGAACGCCGCCGGCACTTTCCCGTACTTCGCGCGAGCGACAGTCAGTACGGTGTCGGCCAACGTACTGGCGTCGCGAAACTGGCCGAGCTCGAGCTCGATCACCGCCAACCGCTGCGCTGCCGCCACCGTCAACGCATGTTGCGGGCCCAGCTTCTTCGTCAGCCCTTCATACGCCGCGCGCGCGCCAATCAGCGCCAGTTTCGGGTCGCCAGCACTCGCCTGATACGACGCCAGAATCGATTGGGTCGTAAATCCCTCCGGATGATCAGGCGACAGTCGCAGTCGGAACATCCGCAGCGCGCGCGTTGCGGCGGCGCTTGCCTCTGTCATGCGGAACTGCATGGCGCGCAACAGCGCCAGTCGATTCAACGCGCGTGCGAAGTTGATGCCGGCCGGACTCTCAATCTGTTCAAAGCCCGCCAATGCCGTGCGAATGCGACGCTCAGCTTCCGCCAGGTCGCCACGCTTCATCCGGAGCATCGCGAGGCTCGACTCGCCTGCGAGAAACGGCGTGTCGAGTGGTCGATTGGCGAGCCGGCGATTCTCCTGCGCCGCCGACAGCGCGGAGTCAGCGGCCGGCAGTCGATCGTCCTGCGCGCTGAGCAGCGCACCGAGATCGCTGAGTCGCGAAGCGGTGATGGTGTCCTTCGTGCCAGTGAGGCGGATCTGCACCGCCAGCGACGCACGGTACAACGACTCGGCAATCACGGGCTGATCCAGTCGCTTTTTCGCCGTCGCGAGAATGTCGAGCGCATCGGAGAGCGCCTGACTCTCCTTGCCATGCGCCGCTCGATTGTCGGCGATGGCGACAGTCAGCAGTGTGTCAGCCGCGGCGTACTCACCCTGATCGTTCAGCCCCCAGCCAACCGACATCGCCTGGTTCAGCACTTCGTCGCTGCCTTTGCCGTAGAATTTGCGCGACGCTTCAAGGCCCTTCCGGTGCAGCGTATCCGCCTGTGCAAACCGACCGAGGTGCGCATACGTGTTGCCCAGAACCTCATACAACTCCGCCTGCATCGCCGGCTCCGTCACAAGGATGCTATCCACGCGATGCGTGCCCCGATCGAGCAACTCGCGCACGGAGAATTCCTTGCCCTGCGTGATGTTCGGGTCGGCCTGATGCAGCAGGTCGACGAGAAACTCCACCACGCGATCAGCGCGGGCGGCCTGGAGGCGCGCGGCACGTGCCTGCCAGAGTGTCGCTGCCATACCGCCGATGAGCGCCAGCGCGACGACCGCCGCTGCCAAAACGCCGATCCGATGCCGCCCCACGAACTTGCCGAGTCGATACCGAACCGAGTCGGGGCGCGCCAGGAGCGGCATCCCGAGACGATATCGGCGCAGATCTTCCAGCAGCGCGTCCGCTGAGGCGTACCGACGCGCCGGTAGCTTCTGCAGCGCCTTCAGCACGATCGTATCGATATCAGACGAAATGCGGAGGTCGCGCGTCATCGTTGGTTCGCCGCGCGCCGCGCTGGCGTGCGATGTTCGATGCGCCGCGCTCGGAGGCGTGGGGTCGGTATCGCAGACGATGCGTTCGATTTCGGCCGCCGTCCGTTTTGTGAACTGGTGCGCCGCCTGTCCAGTCAGCAGTTCGTAGAGCACGGCGCCGAGCGAATAGATGTCCGTCGCCGTCGTGATCGCCTCGCCGCGCACCTGTTCGGGTGCAGCGTATTCCGGCGTCATCACCCACGTCAACGTCAGCCCGCGCTCACCCGCTGTGTCGCCATCGAGCAGTTTCGCGATGCCGAAATCGAGGAGCTTCACGTCGCCGTCGTCGGTGACGAGAATGTTGCCCGGCTTGAGATCACGATGCACCAGCAGATTGCTGTGTGCGTACGCCACGGCGCCGACGACCTGCTCCATCAGCGCCAGACGCCCGTTCGCATCGAGCTGGTTCGCGTTGCAGTACGTATCGAGCGGTCGTCCGTCGATGTACTCCATCGCGAACCATGGCATTCCCGTCGGCATCACCCCGCCATCGAGCAATCGCGCGACGTGCGGATGCGAGAGTGACGCGAGAATCCGTCGCTCCTCGAGAAAGCGTCGCACCAGCAGCGGATCGTGCTCGCGCCCGCGTCGCACCAGCTTGAGCGCCGCAGTCTGCGCGAACTGTCCGTCGGCGCGCTCGGCGAGAAACACGTCGCCCATGCCACCGTGACCGAGTTCGCGTACGAGCTTCCATGGCCCGACCATCGCGCCGACGCCGATCGCCGTCTCCGCCGGATGAGCCGGATGCGCGATGTTGACCAGCAACGGACCGGCCAGATCGGCGATCGACTGCTCGAGCAGCCCGTCGGGATCTTCGCCGGCGGCAAGCATCGCATGCACCCGGCCGCGCAGCACCTGATCGGCGCCGCACGCCTGATCGAGAAACGCTGCGCGGTCGGCCGGCGCGCGATCGAGCGCCGCTTCGAGAATCGGCTCGATGCGCTGCCAGGACTGCATCTCGTCCGACGTCATGGCTGCTGATCCTCGAGCGCCTCGGCCAGCCATCCTTTTGCCTTGATCCAGTCGCGGCGCACTGTGCGCGCGGTGACTTCGAGTGCTGCCGCAGTTTCCTCTTCCGTCAGGCCGAGGAAATACCGGCATTCGACCACGCGCACCAGCCGCGGACTCACCGCGCCGAGCCGCTCGAGTGCGTCATTGAGCGCAATCAGCAAGTCGGCGCTGTCATCCTGCGCGATTGACACCTCGCTCAGGCTCACGCGCTCGCGATCTCCGCCACGTCGCACCAGCTGCCGCCGGCGCGCGTGTTCGACGAGAATGCGACGCATGGCGATCGCTGCGACGCCGAGAAAGTGCGAGCGATCCTGCCACTGCACGCGGGACTGATCAACGAGGCGGAGATAGGCCTCGTGCACCAGTGCCGTTGGCGACAGTGTGTGATCCGGTCGCTCGCGGCGCATGTAACGCTCGGCCAGGTGCCGCAGCTCGCCGTAGACAAGGGGCAGCAGTTCGTCGACCGTGATCGCATCGCCCGCCGACAGGCGCAGCACGAGCTCTGTTGCTGCGCCGTCCGGCGCTGAAGCCATGAGTCTGCGGGGTCGAAGCGGCGGCCAACGCCGTCTCACCATCCAGCGAGAAGACAGCCGTCCGCCCCGCGAACATAGACCGCGGTGCGGATAGGCGACAGCCCGCTTCGCGCGTCGCACGTCTACTTGCTGACCGTGATTGTCGCGCCAGACAAGGACAGCGCCGGGATCGCCGTCCCGGATGCGGTCACGCCCGTGAGCGTGGTCTTGAACGTCACACTGCCCGCAGCGGGCGGTGGAGCTGTGGGCGTGGACGGACTGCTGCCACCGCAACTTGACAGAGTGATGCCGCTCACCAGCAGCAGACCAGCGATCGCCAGTCCTTTCCGCCGCCGAAGTACTGGCACAAGTACCAACCCGAGTGCTGCGAACACGGCACCCGAGCCGAGTCGTTGCGCGATGGTGAGGTTGAACGAATATGTGACCAGCAGACTTGTTGACGCCGAAATGCTGAGGGCGGGCGAGATGGCGAGCGTGACGCTGCCGTCATTGGCTGCGAACGCACCGGACGCCACCACGCTGTCGGTGGCGTCCACCAACCCATTGGCGTTGCGGTCCAGATACAGCTTCACCGACGTGACGTCGACCAGTTCGTTGCCGGTGCCCTCTGCGCGGATCGTCACGCTGTTCACTGACTGCTGCGACGCCGGAGTGAGTGTGAACGCGAGCATCGGCACATTGATCGTGCCTTTCTGCACGGTGCGGTCGGCGGGCGTGGCACCACTGAGCGCTACTGTCACCGGAATCGCGGCGTCGAGGCACGCCACGGTGTTGTTCGACTCATTCACTTCGCGCGTCATGTTGCTGACGGCCCGCGCCAGTCTGCATGCTGGCGAACGCGTCACGAAGTTGGCCGCACCGGTATCGCCAGCAATCCGCGGAACGCCGCTGTAGCGCACCCGGAACGTCGTACTTTCGCCGGCCGGAAGCACCCCAATGAAGCACGCGCCAGTGAACGCGAGGCAGACACCGTCGTCGACCATGTACGTGATGATGGCGGCCCGTCCGTAGAACGTCGTGCTGTCCGGCTGCGCGTCGAGGATCACGTTGTACGAGGGTCCCGGACCATTGTTCGTGACGCGGAACGTCGCTGTTAGCACCTGGCCGCCATAGGTCACGCCGAGCCGCGCGATGGACACGTCAGCGCTTAGTGTGGGCGGCGGGGCCTTGCCACTGGTATCGATGAAAGAGAACTCGCGACGGTAGACGGTTTGGTTCAGGTTTGCAATGAAGGTGCTGGTGCTGGCACAGCACGACTTGAGTGTCGTCGGAGTGGAGGTTGCCGTGATCTGGCTGCCATACGGCACCTTCCCCTGGCAGGCGTGGAATGAAGTCCAGATGAACCTCCCGAGATCGGTCAGGCCAGTGTTGCAGCTGGCGACGGCGTTTGCATTGACCGCGCCCACCACCGCGAAGTCGACCCGACCCGGCGCCGAGGACGGAATGACTCTGATCGCAACACTGCAATCCACGTACGTCATCGGCACGTCAACGTCGGTCCACTGACCGGCCTTGATCGTGAATGCGA
>JANMWU010000839.1:0-6376 GCA_031380785.1 Gemmatimonadaceae bacterium | reverse complement strand
TCGGTGAACGCCTGCTTGGCCGCATTGGCGTTCTGGGTGGTGCCGCCGTTTTTGTAGATGCCGATGTAGTTCACGAACAGCGCCATCCACTCGTTCAGCGCGACTTCAGTCTTGGCTGCATCTTCACCGCGCAGGCCGACGTTCATCACGTCCGTATTCGGCGGCGCGTCGGCCCGCAGCTTCTTCTGCAGATTGTTCGAAGCTTCGCGCGGCGTGATCAGCTCGAACTCGACCGTTGCCTTGGCCGGCAGAATTTCCTTCATCGGCCGCCAGCGCATGCCCGATTCGCGACCGATCGAGTCGCCAATGACGCCGGTCTCCACTTCGCGCGAATCGCCGTTGCGCGAGCGGCGGAGGCGGTATTTCTCCTTCTTCCCGTCGATCGTCAGCTCGTACGTGCCGGGAACGAACGTTGGCCCAAGGCTGAAATCGCGGAAGTACACGGAGTCAGCGTCGCGCTTGGGATCGAGATACAGTCGCAGCTTTCGGGCGACCGAGTCGGTGATCGAGTAGGCGCGGAACACCTGCAGGTACGATTCGTTCGAACGCTGACGGGAGTTTCCGATGATCTCGGCACTCGGATCGCGGAGCGTGATCTTGCCCTGAACGTCGAACTCCGGCTTGATGTACCGCGTGGCGATGTAACCGGCGAGCAGGCCGAGGAGGACCATCGCCATGACCAGCCACTTGAAGCGACCGATGGCGGCAAGGTATCGCTGATATGCCGGCGCCATCGCCGCTGGCGGCGGAGGCGGACCCCACTGCTCGAGCTGCGCCTGCGGAACCGCCGGCAGCGACGCGGGAGCAGAAACAGGAGCCAGTCGGGAGCCGGCAGAAAGTGCGTTGAACGGTCGTGTCATGTCGCAGTGGGACGCACGGATGTGTTGCGGCGTCACTATACCCGGAAGCTCCGGAAAGAACGCAAGTCGTTGCTACCAGCCCTCATCGAGAGCTGCCCAGCCGACGCCGCACAGAGTGCAAGACCCGGCCCAGCCCAGCAACCGGAGCCGTGACAATTCCGCCTGAGAATCGTCAAACCGCAGTATAAGTGCGACACCCTGTCGCGGGAATTACACGATCGTGGCGTTGCGGTGTGGCTTTCGACCAACGTGTTGCTTGACACATGCAACACTTCTTCACTAGTTACGACCTCACTGCCATCCCAAGGACCAGCTTGGGCAGGAAGCGGGTTGAAACGGGCCCGAGTCGGACATCACGTTATAGATGACCTCGCCAGACCAGACTTCCGCCGATCAGTCGGCCGTGCGCGATGCGATGGCGGTGGCACCCGAAGCGCGGGCGACCCTCCGGCTGCTGATCGTAGATGATGACCGCACGCTGCGCGAAGGCTGCGCCAGCATCCTGCAGGGCGAAGGCTATAACGTCACGGTCTCAGGGCGTGCCGAGGAAGCGATGGAACTGGTGCGTCGGCGCCGGTTCGACATCGTGCTGTGCGACCTCTACCTGCAGCCGGTCTCAGGGATGGACATCCTCAAGACCACGCTCGAGGCCAACAAGGACACGATCTTCGTGGTGATGACCGGCAACCCGTCGGTCACGTCGAGCATCGAGGCGCTGCGCGCGGGCGCCTGGGATTACCTGCCGAAGCCGTTCTCCGCCAGCCACCTCCAGATTCTCGTCGGGCGCGCGTCGCATGCGGTGCTGGTTGCGCGCGAAACGCGCGCCGCCCGGAGGGAAGGTGGCGTGCCGTCGAGCGCCGGCATCGGCACCGGCGCGAGTTTTCAGAACGCGCACACCGGCGACAAGATCACATTGCTTGGCACGTCGCCGGCGTTCCGGCGCGCGCTGGATCTCTCGCGCAAGGTGGCAGGCACCGATGCCTCAGTGCTTATCAGCGGCGAGAGCGGCACCGGCAAGGAACTGATCGCGCAGTTCATTCACAGCCACAGCCGGCGTGCCGGACGAAAACTGGTTCCTATCAATTGCGCGGCGCTGCCGGAGCATCTGCTGGAAAGCGAGATGTTCGGGCACAAGAAGGGCGCCTTCACGGGCGCCGATCGCGACAAGACCGGTTTGCTCGAGACGGCCAACGGTGGCACGCTGTTTCTCGACGAGCTGACCGAGATGTCGATGCCGCTGCAGGCGAAACTGTTGCGCGTGCTGCAGGATGGTGTCGTGCGACGGGTGGGCAGTGAGCAGCAGGATGCGGTGGTCGATGTGCGATTCATCAGCGCCATGAATCGTGATCCGCAGGAAGCGGTGGCGCAGGGTAAGCTGCGCGAAGATCTCTATTACCGGCTTCGCGTGGTGCCGATCAAGCTGCCGCCGCTGCGCCAGCGTCCGGACGATATCTCAGTGCTGGCGTCGCATTTTCTTCAGCATTTCTGGGAGCGCCACCGTCAGCCGGGCGAACCGACGCCGACGTTCAGCGAGGATGCGCAGGATTTCCTGCGCTCGCGGCCGTGGCGCGGCAATGTGCGCGAACTGCAGAACATGATCGAACACACGGCGGTGGTCACAGACCCAGGCAAGGTGCTGCTGGCGGTCGACTTTCCTGTGTACGACGACGTTCCCGAAGGAGGCGGTGGAACGACCGAAGCGACCACCTTCGCCGGCAGCTTTATGAACGACGCGTACCATGCGGCGAAGGACAAGCTCGTGGCGCAGTTCGAGAAGGAGTACCTCACCCGGCTGGTGTCACGCGCAGGCGGCAACATGTCACGAGCGGCCCGATTGGCGGGCATCGATCGAACGACACTCTATCGCCTGATGGAGAAGCACGAACTCAGGCGGGATGAGTACTCCGGATCGGTGGCGTGACGACCCCGCGCGTGCGACGCAGCACTGCGCTGAAGGTGGAGAAGGCGAACGAAAAGACGACGGGCGCTGACAGCGGCGTGGTCTGGCGCGGCGTGCTTTCACTTGCCGCCGATTCCGCCGCTGCAGAGCTGTCCGATGCGCGCGATGGCGGCTGGCCGGTGGCCGAATTGCGTGCGGGCGCTTCGCTGCTGTGCGCTGCGGCGGAACAGCTGCTGCACGGTTCGGGATCGAGCGCGCGCCTGTCGGTGTCACCGGCACTGCCGGCAGAACGACTGCTCGCGGGAATGCGGCGCGCGCTGCTCACGCAGGCGAGAACGACAGGACTCGCGCCCGCCGTGGCGGTGGAAGTGCTGGACGTACTGGAAACGCTGAATGCCCAGCTCGAAGACGATGCCGGCCACCGTTTCGCCTCCCGACTGGGCGGCATGGGTGGGCTGGAACTGATCGTGGATGTGGCGCACGATATGCGCTCACCGCTCGGTTCGATCCTGTTTCTCGCGGAGCAGATCCGACGCGGACACAGTGGTGAGGTGACGCCGGTTCAGGAGCGGCAGCTCGGCCTGATTTATGGTGCGGCGCTGGGGCTGAGCACACTGGCGAGCGATGTGATTGACCTTGCGCGCGGTGGCGAGAAGCTCGTGCAGCAGTCACCGCTGCCGTTCTCGATCCCGAGTGTCTTCCGGCAGGTGCAGGACATCGTGCGTCCGATGGCTGAGGAACGTGGTCTGGCGCTGCGGTTCGAAGCCGGCGTTGCTGATCCACGCATTGGCCACGGTCGCGCGATTCAGCGAGTGCTGCTCAACCTCGTGACGAACGCCGTGAAATTCACATCGACGGGCGAGGTGGCGATCATCGCGACGTCGACGTCACCAACGCGCGTGCGGTTCGAAGTGCGCGACACGGGGCGCGGCATTCCCGAGGCGGTACTTGGTACGCTGTTCGATGCCTTCCGGCGCCGGCTCAAGCCCGGGCAGTATGTTTTTTCGAGCGCTGGTCTCGGGCTGTCGATCTGTCAGAATCTGGTACGTGCGATGGATGGCGAGTTGGTGGTGGAGAGCGTGATCGACATCGGGAGTGCATTTCAGTTCGAGCTTGAGCTGCCGCGGTTTTCGCAGTTCTCCGCGTGATTCAGCGTCGCCGCGTGTCGCGGGCGAAACGGCGTGGTGCCGGATCTACGAGGTAGTGAGTGCGCGTTGCGGTTCGGCGAGTTTCTGACGTCGGGCAAGCCATCGATCGCGCAGTGCGAGGCCCGGCTGTTCGACCAGCACAAATGAGATCGCGGCCATTGTCGCTGACCCGATCACTGTCAGCAACAATCCGAGCAGGAACGCCAACACGGATTCGGGACCAAGCAACCGCGAAACAAACGCGATGATCGTGTCGGTCGGCTCTCTGAGGATGAGATGGTTCAGGTACATCCCGAATGACAGCCGCGCGATCAGATACCATCCGCCCCAGCGCAGGATCGCCGTGAGCCAGGAACGATCCGCGAGCGCAATGCAGAGTGCTGATGCGTACACGGATCCCAGTGCGACGTACGCGAAGGCTTCACGATTCACCGTGCGCAACGCGACGCCGAGAATCGCCATGCAGCCGGCGACGAGCAAAACACGCGTTGCCATCACGCCGTCCGGCTGTGCGGCGAGCCACGTCGGTCTGCGCTGCGCCACCCAGGCGACCAGCATTCCAGCGAGCAGCGGCTCACAATGCAGGTGCAGCGGTGAATACATCATCGTCGAGACTGTTGGTCCGTCGAAACCGCGCGCTGACAGCACATGGAACGTCACGGATCTGACCAGTGGCACGACCGCGAGCATGGCGACGATGCAGGCCGGCCACCATTTTTGCGGTATCAGGCGTCGGAAGACGACCAGCAGCGTTGGCATCAAGAAGTAGAACTGCTCTTCTGACGACAGTGACCAGCTCCTGGCGTATCGTGCGTCGAAGTAATTGCTGACGAGGGCCCAGTCCGACCAGCTCGGCGCCTTGGAGCTCTGTACCAGCCACAGAAACAACATCCAGGCATAGTACAGCGGCCAGATGCGAAGGCCGCGACGAAGGATGAAGCGGCCGATGTCGATAGTGTCAGTCCGGTACAATTCACCCCAGAGTTGCTTCCCGATCAGGAAGCCGCTGAGCACAAAAAACAGGTCGACGCCGGTCCATCCCCAGTAGAACATCGGGAGCTTCGAGATAGCCGGTTCGCTGTGGTGGGCGACCGTCACCCATTCGAACACCCAGTGCCCGAAGATGACGAGCAGCACCGCGATTGCGCGCAGCCCGTCCAGCGACGCCACGTGGTTGCGCGGGCGGTGCGTAAGCTCGTGAAGCGCGCTGAACGGCCACTTCGTGGCTGGGCTGACGCCGAACTCACTCATGCGGAGTGCTGGCGAGCGACATTCGCGCGTTCTCGCTCAAGAAACGCCTGCAGCGACAGCACGGCCCACAATCTGTCACCGTGGTTCGCGAGGCCACGCAGGTGTTGCGACCAGATACGTCGGACTCGCGTGACGTCGAGCAGCCCGCCCTCCACAATCGCGGCGGGGGATAGCAGTTCGTCCGCCCATCCGCGCAAGGGGCCGCGCAACCAGCTCGCCAGCGGCACGGTAAATCCGCGCTTCGGGCGCTCAACCATCTGGCGCGGCACGTACCGGTAGAGGAGTTCGCGCAGCGGATTTTTTCCTGCACCATTCACGACCTTTTCGGCAAACGGCACGCGCCATGCAAATTCAAACACGCGATGGTCGAGCAGCGGTGCGCGCGTTTCGAGACTGAATGCCATTGCAGCGCGGTCCACCTTCACGAGTATGTCGTCCGGCATGTAGCTGACCGAATCGAACAACATGCGCGACTCGAAAGTGTGCGCATCACCCAGCCAGGGTCCGTGCAGTGTTCCGACGCCGGCGCGCTCGCGAAGCTCGCGTCGCAACAGCGCAGACGGGGTGACGCTTTGTGCCAGTGCCGACAGGTACGACGAGTGTTCGCCCTGCGAGAGCAGCATCGCGCCCAGTCGCGTCATGCTGTTGGCCGGACGGTCGCCGATAGCGCGGTTGCCGTCCGTGACCATGCGCGTGATGAGATCGGGTGGTGGATCGGGGATCTGTTGCAGCAGCGCGCCGAGCACGTTGCGTAGCGCGCGCGGTGTGCCGTTCGCGAGGCGATCGACAGCGCCACGCTTGCGATGCCAGCTGTATCCACCAAACAACTCGTCGCCGCCGTCACCGGACAGGGCCACGGTCACATGTTGTCGCGTCATCCGCGACACGAGCAACGTGGGCAATTGCGAGGAGTCGGCCATCGGTTCGTCGTAAAGATCCGGAAGCCGCTGCACAAACTCGAGCGCGTCATCGCCGCGCACCATCAATTCGGTGTGGTCGGTGCCCAGATGTTCGGCCACCTGTTTTGCAAATCCGGCTTCGTTGAAGCGAGGGTCGTCGAATCCGATCGTGAATGTGCGCACAGGACGCGACGATTGGGTCTGCATCAGCGCCACGATCAGCGACGAGTCGATTCCGCCGGAGAGAAAGGCACCGAGCGGCACGTCGGCCACCATTTCGTCGCGGACCACTGGCCGCAGCACCACGTCGAGCGCCGA
>JANMWU010000830.1:0-10516 GCA_031380785.1 Gemmatimonadaceae bacterium | reverse complement strand
ACGCCGTCGCTGACCGCACTGAATGGCTCGAATGTCCAGCCGACGCGCTGCGCGATCAGGCGCCCCAGAGTCGTCTTGCCGGTGCCGGGCGGCCCCCAGAGAATCATCGAACCGAGCACACCGCGCTCGATGGCGTCGTAGACTGGCGTGCCCGGGGTGAAAAGTTGCCGCTGACCGGCGTATTCATCGATCGTGCGCGGACGCATGCGATGTGCGAGGGGTGCAGCACTCACCATGTCGCTGAACAGCCCCGGCGGAGATCCGGCGCCACCCACACCGCGCCGCGCCATCAGACCGGTTGCAGCGCGAGCACTTTCACGAGCGCCTTGACGCCAGCAGTGAGATTGCCGGCCGGTGGAAATGTCCCGCGCGCCGGTCGCCAGAGCCGACCGCGCACACGCGCACGCTCCTGCAATCCCGCGCGCTCGAGCAGATACAGCCAGCGATCGGTGCGCGACCAGGTGACGACTTCGAGGTGTGCTGAAAGCGAGAGCTGATCGCCGGGACACTCGAGTGTGAGTTCCACGCCGCCGGCGCCGATCATCGGAACACGCAGCGAGTAGAACGCGTCGAGCAGCGCCGCCTGCGTGATACCGTCGCCATGCCAGACGCGATCGTTCCGCCAGTCGTCAACAGTGAGTGAAAACAGATTCGGAAACTCCGGGACGAGTTCCAGAAACAGTTCGACCATCGCTTCGGCGTTGCCGAGCGCACGCGTGCCAATAAGGCCGTCGCGCCTCATGACGGCGTAGGCGTCCGATGCGTTGCGAAAGCGCCGCCAGACCGACACCTCAGGCACAGGGCCACGGAAAAACGCCACTTAGCTCTCCTCTGCCAGCGTTTTGGCGAGCATCAGCAATCGATCATGCCGGTTGAGCGCCGGATCATCCAGTACGCGCCCGAGCAGCTGGTGCAAGATCCGGCCCAGTAGCGGCCCCGGCTGCATGCCAGTTTCGCGCAGGTCGTCCCCGCTGATGGCGAGATCGGCGATCGCGATCGGATCAGTAAACGCAATGCGCAGTGCCCGTCGGACAAGTCCGCTGACAGCAGCAACCGACGGAGCCGCATCCCCCGCGGCGCGACGTGCCGCCCAGACGGCGGCGAAGGCACGCAACGTCGCATGCACGCGAAGGCGGCCGATGCGGGCGACGATCCGACGCAGCGCCGTCAGATCGGTCACGCCGCTGTACGCCATGCGCTCCAATTCCGCACCGTCGGTGCTCCACGACTCAGCGACCGCACTCGCGAACGCGATCTCACTGTTCGAAGCGCGGAGTGCCGTCAACGCTGCGCGCGCAGCCGCCCCACCGAGTGGCATGAATGGCAGCGCAAGGCGCAGCAGTGCGCGCAAGGCCGCGCGCTCGGCTCGTGCGCTGCGCGACGGCAGTGGAACGTGATCAATCGCTGCGAAGAATTCGCGAGAAACCGAAATCAGAGCCGGCACCAGCACCGCCAACGCTCCCGAATCACGCCAGTGTACGAATGCCCGCGACGGACAGTTCACCTGTGCCAATGTCTTCGTCCATTCCTGCAGCACGCGCTCCACCGACAACTGATCGAGCGATACCGCGCTCTCGACGATTGCAGTCCAGGTGTCCGCGTCGATCTGGAAATCAAAGCGCGCTGCGAAACGGATCGCGCGCAATGCGCGCAACCGATCCTCTGCCATGCGACGTGATGCGTCACCAACGGCGCGAACGCGTTTGGCGATAAGGTCATCGCGGCCGCCGAATGGATCGCGCAATTCGCGTCGCGCCGGCGACCACGCAATGGCATTGATGGTGAAGTCGCGACGCGCCAGATCTTCATCCAGCGAGACACCGAACTTCACGACTGCGTGCCGACCGTCGTTCTCGACATCGGCGCGAAAGGTGGTGACTTCATGCAGCCGCCCGTCGCTGCCGAAGACACCGATCGTTCCGTGTTCGATGCCAACCGGTACCGTCCGGGGAAAGAGTCGTTTCACGTCGCCGGGCGTCGCCGCGGTGGCGAGGTCCCAGTCAAGATCCGCTGCGCCAAGCAGTGCATCGCGCACGGCACCGCCGACGCACCAGGTCTCGAAACCGGCCGCCTCGAGGCGCGCCGCGATCTCGCGCACCGCGTCAGGTGCGTGAATTACGACCACGCGCACAACTCGGACGCACTTCGCACGACAGAATCGTTGCGAAATGAGGACCCGGATCGTGGTGCAGTTGCAGGACGTGACATATCTCAAAGATAACCGAATAGCTATTAGCTTTCTTCACATGACGCTTCCTGAGCTGAACCCCCTTCTGACCGCATCCCGTGCCACAGCCGCGTTCCGCGCCGACCTGGAGGCGTATGCGGCGCGCCAGCCTTCAGAACGGATCACCGTGGCCGGCGCGAACCCGCGCGTGAAGGTGCTTCGCACCATCGCGCAGCTGCTGCACTCGGAGCCGGATCTCCCAATTGATCGCGTCCGGCTGCAGGCAGTCAGTGGCTGCGCGGACTACGTGGGTTCACTGGATGTGACCGACGATGCGGGCGCGATTCACACCTTTTCGTTCGAATGGAACTGCGAGTGGAAAGCGCGTGAGATGGGCTACGTGGATTATTTCGGCTTTCCCGATCAGATCCGCGCCGCGCAGGAATTTGGCTGGCAGTGCTTCGAGCGCTGGGCGCGGGTGAATGCCGTCGCGGCGGAGAAGGTTGCGTGATCTGAACGCCGGTGTTCACGAGCCCGCGAACACCGCCAGCAGGGCATCGCCGCTGAGTCCCGCACCCAGTGCCAGCATCAGATCGATTCTCGCCTGCGTCGGCCGCTGCGCACCGGCGAAGATTGTCCCCAGTTCACCAAGGCGCCGACCGCCGCCGGGGTAACCGTACGTCTGTCCGACGCGACCGCGTCCGGTGCGACTGGTGATCACCACCGGCTTGCCCGCATCGCGCCAGCGCGCCAGCGCATCAGCCATCAACGGCGGCACGTTTCCGCGACCAAGCGCCGCGATCACCAGCCCACGTGCCGTTGGCAGTACGGCGTCCAGCAGGCGTGCATCCGCGCCGGCCCACGCACCAACGATATCCACCGGTGTCGCAAGCGCATCCGGCGTCAGGACCTTCCGCTGCAGCGGCAGCGCGCGACGGAATATCACGGCCTCATCGTCCACCTCGGCCACCGGCCCGAGGCCTGGACTCTCGAATGCGTCGAGCACGTGCGTGTGCGCCTTCGTGACATCGATGGCTGAATAGGCGCGACCGTTCATCACCAGCAGCACGCCGTAGCCGCGCGCATCGGCGTGTGACGCCACACGCACCGCGTCGACAAGATTCGCTGGACCGTCCCACCCCAGCTCACTGAGGTTTCGCATCGCGCCGGTGAACACAATCGGCTTCGACGTGGTGACGGAACGCGCAATCAGGTATGCCGTCTCCTCGATGGTATCAGTGCCGTGCGTGACGACGATTCCGTCAACCGTGGGTTCCGCAACCAGTTCAATCAGGCGCGCGCGCAGCGCCCACATCCGATCGACGTCCATATGCGGACCGGGAAAACGCCCCCACTCCTCGATCCGCAACTCGGCCACTTTCTCGATGCCGCGGGCGGCGGCCAGAATGTCGCGCGCGTCGAGCGCCGGCACGGCACCGCCGGCAATGGGATCGACACGCATCGAGATCGTGCCACCGGTGAACACCATTGCGATCATACGCCCTCACCGGAACGTGCGATCAACCACACAGCACACTGCCGCCGTTGATATTCAGGATTTCACCGGTGATGTGCCGCGCCAGCGCGCTGGCGAGAAAGACGATCGGTCCCGCAATGTCCGCCGGAGAAGCGATCCGCCCGATCGGAATATTCGCCGCAACACGCGTCGCCTCATCGCCAAAGACGACCGGCGTGATTGCATCCGTATCGACCCAGCCTGGCGCGACGGCATTCACAGTCACCTGCCGCGGCGCCAGTTCGATCGCGATCGACTTGGTGAGTGCGATCATCGCGCCCTTTGCAGCGGCATAGTCGGCGTGATACGCCTCGCCACGCTGCCCGGCCGTACTCGAGACGAACACAATGCGTCCGCCATCCGTGACGCTGCGCGCGGCAGCGCGCGCAATCTGGAACATTGCGCCGTAGTTCTGCGCTGCCGTATCGTTCCAGCGGGCATCGGTCATGGTGGCGATCGGCTCAGGCGCCGTTGGCCAGAAGCCGGCATTTGCAATCAGAATATCGATCGCGCCGAGTGTCGCTGTGGCGGCAATGCAAAGGGCGTCGGCACCGCCCCGCTGCGACAAGTCGGCCGGAATCGCCGCCGCACGAACGCCGTACGAAATACACTCCAGTGCGACCGACTCGGCCTCGCTCTTGCGCGAGCGATAGCCGACAACGACGTCGGCACCCGCCCGCGCAAACAACACTGCAGTCGCGGCGCCGATACCGCGGCCTCCACCGGTGACGACAACGCGTCGCGTACGCAGATCGATCACAGAGTCGCCTCGATCAGATCGCAGATGGCGTGTTCGATGTTCAGATGCAGCTCCTGCGCACGATCGGTGCGCTGGGTTGGGATGACAACCGAATGATCGGCGACGTTCAGCAGGGCGCCGCCGTCACGCGCAGAAAAAGCAAGCACCGCCACGCCCTTCCGGCGCGCCGCGTCGGCCGCGAGCAACACGTTGGGCGAATTGCCGCTGGTGGAATGAATGATCAGCAGATCGCCCGGTCGGCAGAGTGCCTGCACCTGCCGCTCGAAGATGTGATCGAAACCGAAATCGTTGGCTGCCGCGGTGATGAGTGAAGTGTCTGTCGTGAGCGCAACGGCGGGATATGCGTTCCGATTGCGCGTGTAGCGCACGACGTATTCGGTTGCCATGTGCTGCGCATCGGCCGCACTGCCGCCGTTTCCGCAGAAGAAAAGCGTTCCGCCACGCGCCACAGTCTCTTTCACCATCTCTGCCGCGCGTTGAAGCTGCGGCCCGATCTGCTCGGCCGTCCGCAACGCCGTCTCCGCCAATTCGCGCAGCGCATTTGTGATATGCTCGACCGTCTGCATCAGCCTCTCAGGCGATGGGTGTGTTGCGTGGCGATGCGCCTTTCTTCAATCCCAGCAGCTCACGCAGGCGCACGAACATACCCTTCTCAAGCCGCACGGGCGGGACCGGGACGAGGCGCTGATCGCTCAGCAATGCCTCGGGGTTGACCGTGGTCAGCAACCGTGATGCGTCGGCGGCGCCGATTTCGACGAGCCATTCCTGCGCCGCCCACAGCGCCCGATGATCGCCATGATTATCACTGGCGAGAATATCGATCAGTCCATCAGCGAGCATGCCTCGCGCCAGCACGGATCGCACGCCTTCGCCAAGCAAGTACGCGGTGTCGGTCTGGATCACCGCGCCGGCATCACGCCATGCGCGCACGAGCTCGAGGCTCACACCACCGTAGCGCTCCGGATGTGCGATCACGGATTGCACGCCGCTCTGTTGCAGCCGACGCAGCTCGATATCGGTTCCCGACGGCAGCTGACCGCTCGGAAACTCCACCAGAATCGCGGCCGACGCGCCCAGCCGGAGATGCGGCGCGGTAAGATCGATGCCTGGACGATCAAGCATGATTTCCCAGCCGCGCTGCACGGTGATGGACGGCGGAGCGACGGCGCAAAGCTCGCGGTGAATTCGCGCATAGCGATCGATCGGAACGCGATCGGCTTCCGTGGCCGCGAGGTGCGGCGTGCAGACGACACAGGTGACGCCGGCGGTGGCGAATCGAATGAGCACGTCCAGCGATTGTTCGATCGTGCGCGCGCCGTCGTCCACGCCAGGCAGCAGATGCGTGTGGATGTCGATCATCGCACAGCACTGTGGCCGTCAGAACGACCGCGCATCCACCAGCGCCGCGATGGCGCGCATGGCGTCGGCGGCGCGCGCGTCGAGCGCAGCCGGCTCGTCGGCTGCCGCCTCAAAGGCGTATGTGACCAATGCGTCCGCCGTGAGCAGATCGAGTGCTGCGTCGCGCTGCGTCGATCCACTGACGAGGATCGTGGAGAGCAACGATTGGCCCGCCTGCAGAAGCGCCGGACTGACTGGCTGGTCGATACCCGCCGTCTCGGTGTTCAGAATGCCGTCGAGCCGCGCACGCAACGCCGCCGGCGGTTGCTCCGCGTGCGCCGCCACCCACTTGCCCGCCGGTGTCGTCATGCGCCTCTCCTCAGCTGCCTGCGATAAACGTCGTCACGCGCCAAGCAGCGCGGCGGTGACTTTGTCTACAGAACCCAGAACCAACGCCATCGCATCGGCATTCGGCAACCCGGCCTGCGCCATGTGCGGCTTGCCACCGCCCCGTCCGCCGCCGATCGCCGCAAGCTCCTTCACGATCGCATCGGCCGCGGCCCCGCGCACCCGCACATCGTCGGTCACAGTCGCCACCATCGCGCACTTCCCGTCGTCGAATTTCGAGACCACAACGCCGATGCCATTCGTCGCCATCTGGTCGCGCATCGCCTCGCCCAGCGCGAGCAGCGACTTCATGTCGGGAATCCCTGTCACTTCGCCGCGTGCGACCTTCACGCCGCTGACGGTTGATGCCTTCGCAAGCAGTTCGGCCAGCCCGCCGCCGCCGCCCTTCATCGCATCGGCCACTCGCTTCTCGAGCGCGCGCCGATCATCCAGCAGCTGCTGGACTTTTTTCGGTACCGCGTCAACGGGTGCCTTCAGCATTTCGGCCGCGTCGTGGAGCAGTGACTCGCGCCCGCGCAGGAAGGCAAACGCACCGCGCGCAGTGAATGCTTCCACGCGCCGCACGCCGGCTGCCACGCCAGTCTCGTGCACGAAGACAAAGACTCCGATCTCCGCCGTGTTGCGCACATGCGTTCCGCCGCACAGCTCCTTTGAGAAGCCGCCGATACCCACTACACGCACCGTATCGCCGTACTTCTCGTTGAACAGCGCTGTGGCGCCATCCGCGATCGCGTCGGTGTGCTTCATGATCCGCGTCGCAACCGGAGTACCGTCCCAGATCTCGCGATTGACGATGGCCTCAATCTCCAGCCTTTGCTCGGCAGACACGGGACCATGGTGCGTGAAATCGAAGCGCAAGCGATCAGCGCTCACGAGCGATCCCGCCTGATGCACATGATCCCCAAGCACCTGGCGAAGTGCCGCGTGCAGCAGATGCGTGGCGGTGTGATTCCGCTCGATGTCACGACGCACCGATACCGGGACGCTGGCGTGCGCTTCGCCGAACGTCACCCGTCCGGTTGCAGAGCCGATCAAGGCGGCGCGGCCGTCCACCTTTTTCACGTCTTCGACTTCCAGCGACCACCCTCTTCCCGACACCGTGCCGTGGTCGGAGACCTGTCCGCCGGACTCGATATAAAACGGCGACTCGCGCAAAATCACCGCCGTCCGACCATCGTCGAGCGTCCGAATGGCCGCAACGGTGGTGGTGATCTCCAACACGTCATAGCCGACGAACTTCGCGTTGGACAAGGCGTCGGGCTCGGTCTGCCAGGCGCTGAAATCGGCCAGTGCATCGGCACTCACACCAAGCTTGCGGCTCCTGCGATCCTCCTGCGACTGCGATCGTTGCACCTGCAGCGCGGCCTCAAACCCGGCGACGTCAACGAGGTAGCCGCGTTCGCGCGCCATCAGTTCGGTCAGGTCGATGGGAAACCCGTACGTGTCGTAGAGCATGAATACATCCTGCCCGCCGAGCGTACCTCGGATTGTTGTCGAGCCCTGTGTGCTGCCGACCGGCGCGAGTTCATCGAACCGCGTCATGCCGGCGTCAATTGTTGCGAGGAAGCGGACTTCTTCGGCACGCGTTGTGTCGATGATGTGCCTGGAGCGAGCTCGCAGCTCGGGGAACGCATCGCCCATGCTGTCGATCACGGCCTGCACAACGCTCACAAGCGTGGGTTCGCGCCGGCCCAGCAACCACGCGTGACGCACGCCGCGGCGGAGAATGCGACGCAGGACGTAGCCGCGTCCATCGTTGGACGGGAATACGCCGTCCGCCAGCAGGAATGCGGTCGCACGGGCGTGGTCGGCGAGCACGCGGAAGCTCGCGGGATCGATAGTCTTGCCGTCGCGATCGCGCGCCGTGCCGACACCAGCGCCGGGTCGATACGGATAAGCGATTCCAACCGCGGCTTCGACGGCCGCAATCAGCGGCGCGAACGCGTCGGTGTGGAAGTTGTTGCTCACCCCCTGCATGACGGCGGCGATGCGCTCGAGCCCAGCGCCGGTGTCAACGCTTGGTGCGGGCAGCGGCACGTTTGTACCGTCAGGCTGCTTATCGAACTGCATGAACACGAGATTCCAGATCTCGACGAATCGTCCCGCTTCGCAGCCTTCAACGAACGCGTCAAGCGAGAACTCCGTCAGATCGGTGCGGGTCCATTCGCCGGTGGCGCCGTCCGGGAACGCCCAGTCGGCGGCGCTTTGTGCCAGGTCAACGTAGATCTCGCTGCACGGTCCGCAGGGACCGGTGTCCGCCATCTGCCAGAAGTTGTCCTTCGCGCCGAGTCCGTAGATCCGGCTTTCCGGCACATGCGCGACCTCCTTCCAGAGCTGCCGCGCGTCATCGTCCTCGTGATACACTGTCACGAAGAGCTGCTCGCGCGGAATCTGCAGCTCGCCGGTGACAAACTCCCACGCGAATCCAATTGCCTCGCGCTTGAAGTAGTCGCCGAACGAGAAATTGCCCAGCATCTCGAAGAAGGTGTGATGCCGCGCGGTGTGGCCAACCTGTTCGAGGTCGTTGTGCTTCCCGCCGGCGCGAACGCATTTCTGCGACGTCGTGGCACGCTTCCCGAATGACGTTTTTTCCTGGCCCAGAAAGACGCGCTTGAACTGCACCATTCCGGCGTTGGTGAACAGGAGCGTCGGGTCGTCGGCTGGCACCAGCGACGAAGACGGCCGAATGGCGTGCTGCTGGCGCTCGAAGTAGGCCAGGAATCGGGCGCGGATCTCAGACGCGAGCATATGCGCCAAATATAGGCACGGTCAGCAGTTACGGCGACGCTTACGCCGGTTGGTCGTCGCCGTCCAAATGGTCGGTTGCATCAACGCTTTCGCCCGCAGCGGCCGGTCCCTGCACCCACCGGTCGAGCATACGGCGCGTGGTGGCGAACACCACGTCGAACGCGAAGCCTCTGCGGACCAGAAATCCGACCAACCGTCGCTGAGCGGTGGCCCGGTCAAGACTCCCCAGCTGCCGCACGCGCTTAGCCGCCGCCGCTTCGCAGCGCTCTGCGTCGTTGACTCCTTCGCTGTCGACGGCCGATGCGACGGCCGCGTCGGCGATATCTCCGGCGACACCGCGCTGTCTCAGCCGTCGTTTCACTGCTCCGCTGCTGCGCGATGCGTTGCGCAACTGCGCGGCCGCTTCCGCAAGTGCGAACTCATCGTCGTTGAGCAATCCGATCGAATCGAGACGACCGAGTGCGTCGGCGATAACCGTCTGGTCCATCTCACGCCGTCGCAGCCGCAGTTCAAGATCGCGACGACTGCGCCGGGATGTGGAGAGCATGCGCAACGCGGCGTCCTGCGCGTGTACGACGCGCGATTCGCGGAGCAGTGCGGCCCAGCTGACGGTATCCAGTGTCATTCCGGTGCGCACGTTGAAGGCGCGCACTCCGCTGGCACCGATCACCAGCGTCACCGACGCTCCGGCTGACTGGCAGCGAATGCGGACACGTCCTTTCACGCGCGGATCGTCGGCGACACTGGTGACTTTGATCGGCGGCACGAGCACCGGTACTTCCTGTGCTGCGCGTCGTGATCGCGGGCCGCCGGCGGCACGTGATCGTGCGCGAGACGAAGGGGCGGCGTCGGAGGTCGCCGGGTACCGGGCCCTGCGCCGCTGCGACTCCACCCCTTCGTTATTCGATGTGTCATCGATTCGCATCACCGCACCTGCTCTGCGCGTACCACCGGATTGCCTGACGCGCCGTTCATGGCGCTATTCCTCGCCGTCTGTTGCATCGGGTGGGATGACCGGTTGTTCGGTCATCTTCATGCCGAGTACGCCCTTTACTTGCTCTTCAAGATCGGCGAGCATTTCCAGGTTGTCCTTGAGGAACATCTTGGCATTTTCGCGGCCCTGGCCGATGCGCTGGCCCTTGTAGCTGTACCAGGAGCCGCTCTTTTCGATGATGTTGCTTTCGGCGGCGATGTCGAGCACGAGCGATGCGTGGCTGATGCCTTCGGCGTACATGATGTCGAATTCGGCCTGACGGAACGGCGGCGCGACCTTGTTCTTGACCACCTTCACGCGCACGTGCGAGCCGACCACCTCTTCCTTGTCCTTGACCGGTCCGATCCGACGGATGTCGAGGCGCAGCGAAGCGTAGAACTTGAGCGCCTTGCCGCCGGTGGTGGTCTCCGGGCTGCCGAACATCACGCCGATCTTTTCGCGCAGCTGGTTGATGAACACGACGGAGGTGTTCGAACGTGCGATGGCGCCGGTGAGTTTGCGGAGCGCCTGACTCATGAGACGCGCCTGCAGTCCCATGAAGCTGTCTCCCATGTCGCCTTCGATTTCCGCCTTCGGCACGAGCGC